>JAIRUN010000162.1 GCA_031254365.1 Treponema sp.
GTCATAAAAACCGGCAACCCTTTGGCTCGTTAAAACACCCATTACTATTTTTACCCGCTTTTCATAATAAAGGACTTTGGCGCATCACGTCAATACAGCTAATCTCCGTATTCACGATAGCCATCCGGAGTGGACTCTTCCATAGACTCTTCCATAGGCCGGAAAGTTCCCCGGTCTCCCAGAAGCCCCAGAAGCCAGGACTGATCAAATAACTTCACCAGTTCATCCGCCTGTGCCCTGGTAAAATACATATTGACCTGCACGGCTTCCTGCTTATCCTGCTCTGAGGCAGTTCCTTCTTCTCTGGCAGGATTCTGGCCCGTAACAAAAAAAGGCATATCCCCTTTGAAGCGGTAGCCAAGGTCTATGACAGGCGATGCTTCACGAACAGCTGTAAAGGCGAATGATTGCCATTCGAGCCGTCCCATTACTTTCCCGTAGACCGCCTTTGTTCTGTTATATCTGGTAGAAAGATTCCTGACAGCATAATCTTCTTTATAGCGATTGAGCGCCGCAGAAAACTGCTCCCTGCCCTTCATATCCCAAAACTGCCGATAGGTGACAAATTCATGTCTGAATTGCAGTACCACCGCGTTTTCACGTGGGTAGAAAAATACCTGAACATCATTGGTTGTTAACTGGGATGATAAGAGCCGATCAAACTGCGCTGTAATGGTTCCAATAGGAAAGGGATCCATATCGGCAACCATATTGGGATATTGAGGCCCGCGATTCCCGGAAGCGCAGGAAAAACCAAAAAAAGCAAAGGCGCAGACCAGCAAAATGATTATAAAGCGTTTCATCATTGATTCAGTATAGTGGATTGAGGAGAGTGAGTCTACTTATTCTCAGATTGATTTTTACCGATAATATGGTAATATAAGTATTGATTTGGGAGATTCAAAATGATAGGTAGAGTTTTTGTTCTGTTGCTGCTCATTGCGGCCATGGCGTTTGGAGGGGTCATCTGGTTTGACTACCTGAATGTTATTGACGCGAAAACCGTTCTGGCCCCATTGTACCGTTTTATTGGCCGCGAAGGGCGCAGTCAGCCCCCAACCACGCCGGAGGAATACCTTAATCTGGATGCCGAGCGGCTGTCAATCCGGCTGGAAGCGCTGGAACTGCGGAACATGGAAATGGACAGCCGCCAGCGGGACATGGATTCCCGTTACGGCGAAATCGAACAAATGGCCCAGGAACTTGAGGAACGGCAAAAATCACTTGATGAACGGGAAAATTCACTCAGAGCGCAGGCCGCAGATGCCGACAATAGAGACAGCAATGTCGAGCAGAACGCCCGTTACCTGAACGGGATGCCGCCGGCTCAAGCCGTGGGCATTATTTCCGCAATGGATGATCAGGACGTTATCGACATTTTCCGGAAGACCGAGGAAATTGCCCGGGCCGCTGGAACCACTTCGCTGGTATCAGTTTGGCTGTCCAGAATGGACCCGCAGCGGGCAGCGGAATTGCAGCGCAAGATGGCCGGGAGGCCGCCGAGCCTGTAAACCCCCGCCCACGGCGCACCTTCCGGAAACTATCAGCTGAACCATAGGGTTTGGCGAGGAGGTCCGGGCGGTGATTCAACTATCCCCCCCTGTTGTAGAAACTGCGTACATTGATCGTGCGCTATTATCCGGTACAGAATATCCCCAGATTCATGAGCCTGAAAATGAGGGCGGGTCTGAGGACCGTGAAGAGTTTGCGGAAATTCTGGCCGGGCTGCTCCACAAAACCGGGTCCGCTGAGGCTGAATCTGCCGCAAGCGAAGACACAGCCGGTTTCGGCGTTTCGCCATTTGAGGGAGTCGAAGCCTTTACTGAGGCCCTGCCAACTGCGCTGCAGAAACATCCTTCACAGCCCGAAACAGCAGACGCGGAAATGACAAAGGCCGGATTCGGTGCAAGCGAAAATGAGTTGTTCGGCCCGGAACTTGCGGACGATGGGCAGAATATCCTCCTGGCAGTGGATCGGCTCCTCAACCGTACTGTTGAAGAAAACCCGGAAACCGTTGACAATGCCGCGGCGCGTGATCTTCCGGCGGAAATGGGCTCTGCCACTGGCTTTGCGGCGGCTGTTGATCAGACTGATGTCATTGACGCGGCGGAAGCGGGTGATTTTATTAAAACCGGGGAACAGGTAATCCCGCAGCATTTGGCCGAAAGCCAGAATATAGACAAAGAAAAATCAAAAGGAAAAATCCGCAGTGGCGAGGCTGTTGCTCAGGCCGCGCAACAGAACACCGCGACCGCTGCATACAGCGAAGCAGCGGAGCGCGTAAGCCTGAAAAAACCTGTTGAAAAAGAAGGCCAGACAAGACTTGAAGCAGCCAGGGAAAGACGGCGAAGCGCTTCTATCGAAGTGCGGGATTTCCGCAGCGCAAACGCTCAGGCTGCGGAAAGCAACCTTAAAGCCAGTACGCAGTTCAGGGTAAATGCCGAAACCCGTGTGCCAACCGATACGGGGCCCCGTGAGATTACACTGGAACTGCGCCTTCCCAATCAGGGACAGAACTCCCCGGCTGCCACAACCACATGGGAAGCTAAAGCCGGTCAAGCCTTTACCGACCTGCTTGCCCGCGAGCTGCATCAGAACTTCAATAACGATATTGTGCGCCACGCTTCAATGGCGCTCCGGGACGAAGGCGCGGGAACCATACGGATTGCCCTGAAACCCGAAACACTGGGCAATGTAAAGATACACCTTGAAATGGCCGAAAACAAGATCACAGGGCTTATTGTCGTGGAAAGCGAAGAAGCACTGCGGGCCTTTGAACGGGAAATTCGTTCTTTGGAACAGGCTTTTAAGGATTCGGGCTTTGAAGGCGCGAATCTGGAAATGTCCCTTACCGGGGACGGCGGGGCGAATCAGCAATGGCAGGAAACCGAAGCGAGCCAATTCCTGTCAGGGCAGCATGTCGCATCCCGCTACGATGCGTCCATTGAACGGGCGGAAACGCCGGTCATCGTTGATCTGTATCAGCGGGGAACGGCCCTTATTAACGTATTCGCGTAGGAGAACTTATGGATCAACTGATGAGACCGACGTTAAGCGCGGAAGAACAAACCAGGCTTAACCAATTTGTTCATGATTTTAACACAAAACTCAATAATGGGCGCAAGCCCCAGCAGAGCCTGGGGAAAGATGATTTTCTGAAGATTCTTATCACCCAGCTTTCCCACCAAGACCCCACCGCTCCCATGCAGGACAAGGAGTTCATCGCGCAGATGGCCCAGTTCTCCACACTGGAACAGATGACCAGTATGGCTTCAGACTTTGCCAGACTCACCGCGATGATCACCGGAACCGACGCATCCTCTGCTCTGGGCAGAAATGTGGAACTGCTTGACGGGGATCGGGTGGTACAGGGCGCGGTAAAAGCGGTAACCAAGGGTGAAATACCCCAAGTGCTGGTAAACGGCGCATATTACAACTGGAACCAAGTAAATAAAGTTTTCGAAGAGTAAAAAGGAGATAACACTTATGATGCGATCATTGTTTTCCGGCGTTTCCGGGCTTCAGAATCATCAGACCAGAATGGATGTAATTGGTAATAACATCTCTAACATCAATACCACCGGCTTCAAGCGGAACCGTGTGAACTTTCAGGATATTCTGTATCAACAGTTGCAGGGCGCGGCCCGTCCCACCGAAGAAATCGGCGGCGTGAACCCCAAAGAAGTGGGTCTTGGAATGTCAGTCGCTTCGATTGACACGATCCACATTCAGGGCAGTTTTCAAACCACCGGTGTAGGCACTGACCTTGCCATTAATGGCACTGGCTTTTTTATACTGGATAATGCGGGCAAACAGCTATTTACCCGTGCCGGGACATTCAGCGTTGATTCTGCCGGTCTCATGGTCAATCCTGCCAACGGCATGAGGGTTCAGGGCTGGACGGCCCGCGAAGTCGAAGGCTATACCGTACTGGATGTTTCCCGGCCAGTGGGAGATATTAACATTCCCGTTGGCGGAAAGGATCCGGCAAAAGCCACTACCTTTATCAATTTTGCCTGTAACCTTGACAAACGTATTCCCGAAGTACCGGAGAATCCCACGGCCAA
>JAIRUN010000053.1 GCA_031254365.1 Treponema sp.
CCAGCCCGGCTGCCGCCCAGCTTACCAAACATGTTAAAACGATAAATTGAATTGATTTTGGAATCTGTTTCATAAGTACCTCCATTGGATCACCACTTCCTGGGCAGATCATTACAAACCATTTAGAATATCATCTAAATAGTATATATCGGGAAGGGGAAGGGATTGTCAAGGATGGTGTCAGTCACCTTTTTATAGTCAGGCAAGAAGATATGTTTACCATGTTTTAAAAAGGTGACTGACACCTTTTTTTGATAACTGCGGAGTTAACACGGAGTTTTGATTACGCCAATGCCGCCAACTTCTCCCGGATAAACTCGCTTTTCTCCTGCAAGCCAATATTCCCCGCGGTCAGCATCAGCACATTGGGTTTTTTTGGATCGAGTTTTACCTTGCCCGAAGATTCCTGCATAAGCCGGATCAGCCGGTCAACTTTAACACGAGAAACTTTGGCGAACTCCACCCGCACAATGCCGCCCCGTTCCTTGAGCGAGGAAACGGCAAGCTCCCGGCAGATGATTCTGATCTCCGCCAGGGCCAACAGGGAAGCGGCTTCATCGGGCAGGGGGCCGAAACGGTCAAGCAGTTCCGCATAGACCCGCTCCAGTTCTTCTTTGTCACGAATGGCGGCGATCATCTTGTACACTTCCATTTTTTCCTGAGCGGAATCAATGTAGCGAGTGGGAACAAAGCCTGAATATTCCAGTTCCAGCAGGGTTTCGGTTTCAGCTTCGTATTGGGAATCTTCAAGGCGCTTGACCGCCTCGTCCAGCAGCCTGAGGTACAGATCAAAACCAACCGAGTAAATGTCGCCTGACTGCTCGCGGCCCAAAAGATTTCCCGCGCCGCGAATTTCCATGTCCTTCATGGCGATTTTGAAACCGGAGCCAAGTTCGGTAAAATCGGAAATTACCTGCAGCCGCTTCATGGCGATTTCAGAAAGAGCCTTGTCTTTTGGGTAAAACAAATAGGCATAGGCCACGCGGTCGGAACGACCAACCCTGCCCCGCAACTGGTAAAGTTGGGATACACCGTACATATCGGCGCGGTCAATAATAATGGTATTAACATTAGGAATGTCAATGCCGTTCTCGATGATTGTAGTAGATACCAGTATATGAAAGCCGCCATGAATAAAACGGCGCATAACGTCCTCAAGATCATGGGCATCCATTTGGCCGTGAGCGGTTTCAACTAACATTTCCGGCACAAGGTGTTCGATTTTAATTCTGGTTTCCCGCAGGGTTTCTATGCGGTTATGCAGGAAAAAAATCTGGCCGCCCCGCTCAACCTCGCTGCGGATCGCCTGCGCCAGCCGCTCATCGTTATATTCATCGATAAATGTTTCAATGGGGTGGCGGCCTGAGGGGGGTGTCGCAAGGAGGCTCATGTCCCTGATTTTCAAAAGGCTCATGTGCAGCGTGCGTGGAATGGGAGTCGCGGAAAGCGTCAGGCAATCAACGTTGGTTTTAAGTTCTTTGAGCCGTTCCTTGTCTTTCACGCCGAAACGCTGTTCTTCGTCAATTACAATCAGGCCAAGATTTTTGAATTGCACATCACGCTGAATAATACGGTGGGTTCCAATCAGGAGATCGACTTCACCGTTTTTAAGCTGTTCAAGAATAAGCCGCGTTTTTTTGCGGTCAACAAAACGGGAGAGCATTGCGACACGCACCGGAAAATGGGAAAAGCGTTCCTGAAAATTTTCGTAATGCTGTTCGGCGAGGATTGTGGTGGGGGCGAGAAAGGCCGCCTGCCTACCGCCCATGATCGCCTTGAAGCAGGCCCGTACCGCGACTTCGGTTTTACCGTAACCCACATCGCCGCAGACCAGCCGGTCCATGGGGTGGGGACTTTCCATATCCTGTTTAATTTCCTCCACACAGCGGAGTTGATCTTCGGTTTCTTCAAAGGGAAAGGCCGCCTCGAACATGGTCTGCCATTCTGAATCTTTGGGGAAGGCAAAGCCCTGAGCCTGTCTGCGTTTTGAATACAACTCGATGAGCCTTTGTGCAATGTCCTCAACGGATTTTTTCACCCGGCCTTTGCGGTTCTCCCAGCTTTTTGATCCCAGAGTGTCGAGCCGCGGCGGCAGCCCTTCGTTGCCGATGTAACGCTGCACCAGATTCACCTGTTCCACCGGCACAAACACCGTTTCATCATTGGCGTACTCAAGCTGAATATAGTCCCGCTCATGCCCCAGCGCCTTTATCCGCTCAATGCCCTTGAACAAACCAATGCCGTAATTCACATGGACAACATGATCGCCGGGATTGAGTTCAACAAAAGTGTCGATAGGGCTTGATCGTACGGTCTTGAGCGAGCGCGGCGGACGCTTGCGGCGGCCAAAAATTTCATTTTCCTGAATCAGGGCGAGTTTAAGATCAGGTAAAGAGAAGCCAGCGGAAAGCGGAGCGGCAATTATGGAAAGCCGTTCATGCGGCTCAAAGATTGTCTGTATGCGCTGGGCCTGTACTTCCGATTCCGCCGCCACAACAATATGCCAGCTGTTTGCCAGCAGTGTGGCGAATTCTTCTTTCAGGTAATTGATGTTGCCAAAGAAACTCCGCGCCGGATCGCAGGGAATGTTGATGCGGCAGACACCGGGCATGGGTTCGCTTTTAATACTCATGAATGAAATAATCCGGGGCAGCGCGGTTGTTGTTAATAAATTTTTGAAATTAAGCAAGAGACGCTCAGGCAGGGGATAGTCATATTGCCGTTCCCTGAACGAGCGCATATACAGGCCCTGATATTCGCGGCCAAGACTTTCCTGCGCGTTCTCCAGCCGTTCCCGGTCGATCAATACCAGCGTTCCGGTTGCGCCAAGATAATCAAGGAGATTTCCCTGCTTCTCAAAGGCCAGAGGGAAATACATTTCCTCGCCCGCAATCATACGCCGCGAGATCAATTCCTCAATAATACTTTTTCCGTTACCGGTAAATTCCTGAAAAGCGGCGAAATTATTTCCCAGCGCTTCAATTCGCTCATCAGTCCAGACCACTTCCCTCAGGGGCCGGATCAACAGTTCGGGTAGTTTTTCCTGCCCCGGCCCGCTGCCCTGATTGACCGGATCAAAACGCTTAATCGATTCCACCTGATCAAAATCAAACAGCACACGGTACGCCTCGTCATCGCCGCCCATAAAAATATCCAGCACTTCGCCGCGCAGGGCAAATTCACCGTGAACCTGCACACGGGGCACGCGGGTATAGCCATAGGAAACCAGCGTTTCCGCCAGCGCTGTGGTATGTATGCTGCCCCCCGGCTTGAGGGAAACAAGGAGGCTTTTGATATACTCAGGCGGGGGCAGGGGAGTGAGCAGGGCCCGTTCAGGAATGATCACAATTCCCTGCTTCCCCAGAACTAATTCACTCAAAACTTTGACCCGCTCCCCAAAAACCGCTGAAAACGGGGCCAATTCCCGGTAAGGCGCGGAGCCCCACCAGGGGAATTGCACGCAGGGAATAGCCGCGGCAGCCAGATCAAGGGCAAGGTCCGCGGCATCGCTTTCCTGCGGAGTTACGGCAAAATACTGGCCCGGCTGGGCCCGAAACAGGCTTGCCAGCAGCAACGCGCCAAATGCGCCCTCGCAGCCTTCAATTTCCAGGGGGAATTTTCCTTCCTTAAGGGCGGAAATACAGGCCGAAACCGGCTTTGCCCCGTTGATTTTTCGCAAAAGCTCAGGAAAGGATAAGGATTTCATATCAATCTACCGATTACTATAGTATAGAAATGGGTTCTTCAGGAATGTATGCCTAAAGAAATTTACCGGGGGGCCTGCCGGAGGCCAAAAGCACCGTACAAGTACGGCCCTTTTGCCTCCGCCACCCCATATAACGTTATTTGGGCATACATTCCTGTGTTTGCTCAAAGAATTATTTAGGGAAGTAAAATGAATAATTTTAACCGTTGCTGGGCTTTGGCCCTTCTGGTACTTTTGAGTGTTGTAGTTCCTCTGTCCGCGGCTGCCGAATCCGGCATTGAATTCAGCATCCGTTTTTTTGACAGGCGGGTTTACTATGTGGAAAGCGATCCGGTTTATGTGCAGGTAAGCATTACCAACAACAGCCCCGCAACCTACCGCTTTAAGCTGGCTGATGAGCGGGCTTTTTCCATTGACTTTGATGTGCGGACCATGACGAACCGGGGACTGGAAGCAGCTGATTCACTGATTCGCAAACGGACTCA
Source organism: Treponema sp. (assembly GCA_031254365.1). GTDB lineage: Bacteria > Spirochaetota > Spirochaetia > Treponematales > Breznakiellaceae > WQXQ01. Next base: position 4,192 of record JAIRUN010000053.1, read on the forward strand.
GTCTCAGCAGGTTTTTTTCCGCGAGATTGCCGTTGAAAGCGGGGAGTCTTTTTCCTTTGTGGAGGATGTCCGGGATTATGTGAATCTGAGACAGTCCGGTTCTTTTGTAGTGCGGGCAGTAATTTATCCTGAATTGTACCGGCCTGAGCCAAATATAACGCCAATTTCGCTTATTGCCCCTGCCGCGAACCCGGCAAAACTGGAATCCAACCGCCTGAGCCTCAGCATCAGGCCCCCGGCCATTCCCGGACCGGACGGTGTTCCGCTGGAAATGGATGTTGCCACCGGCGCGGTTCTGGTACGGGAAAAACTGCCGCCGGATCAGGTGGTGGATTATATGCTCACTGCCCGGCAGAAAACACAATGGGAAAAATTTTTCCTGTACCTTGATCTTGAATCAATGCTCTCGCGGGACGCGGTGCGCCGGAGGGAATGGCTTGCCGAAGGAGAGCAGGGCCGCAGGCGTATGATAGCCCGCTACCGGCAGGAACTGCAAAGTTCCGTTACAGACGGCGATATTGCCGTCATACCCAGCGAATTCATAATAGAGCGGACTCAGTACAATAGTTTTGAAGGAACTGTTTTTGTACTGGAAAAATTCAGGAACGGCAATTTTACCGAACTGAAACGCTATACCTATTTTTTGCAGCAGAAAGACGGAGTATGGACCATTGTTGATTACTCGGTAGTGAATCTGGGCACTGAATGAAATTACCTCCGGCACAGAATACGAATTACTATGCCATTCAGGTAAAAACCCGCGCCGAAGATAAATTTATCCGGCTGTTCAGCGCTCTGCACCCGGAAGTTACGTTTCCTCTTCATTTTCCCCAGCGGCACATTGACATCAGGCGCAAAGGGGTAATCCGGTCCTCCACAGCAGCGGTATTTCCCGGATATGTGTTTATCGAAACTGTTGAAGAAGATACGCTTCTGGCTCATCAATGGGCATTCCGGCGCACCGATGGTTTTTACCGCTTCCTTAAATCAAACCAGAACATCTGCCCCCTTGCCGGACGGGACCTTGAACTGGTACTCCACTTTATCAGACGGGGGCCGGTGGCGGGAATTTCCAGAGTGTATTTCAATGAGAATGCCCGTATCGTAGTTACCGAAGGCCCGCTTATGGGACTTGAGGGAAACATTATAAAGGTCGATAAAAGAAAGGGGCGCGCAAAAATAAAACTGGATTTGTATGAGGACACCTTTACCATAGACCTTGCATTTGAAGTGATTGGGGCACTGGAACGGCGGTAGAGGCGGGCGGCGCGGGAGGGTTTATGTCATCAAAAAAAACAGGACGCTTATACATTATCGGGGCCGGATTTGCGGGCCGGACTCTGGCAAACGAACTCAAAGCAAAGGCAATATTCGGCGAAGTAGTCGCTTTTCTGGATGATGATCCTGAAAAGATCGGGCGGCGAATAGAAAATATTCCGGTTCTTGGCCCGATACGGGACGTGGCAAAACTGCTGCGGATGAATCCCGCGGACGAAGCGATTATCGCCATTCCCAGCGCCAGCCGTGAATACCTGAAAGAACTCTACACCATATTGAAAAAAGCGGGATTTGAACGCATCCGTATTTTGCCGGGTATTTCCCAGATAATTGACGGCGATGCCCACCTGATTCAAACCCGTTCTATTGATCCTCAGGATTTGCTGGGCAGAACACCGGTAGCGATTCAACTCAAGCAGAGCCTTGCCTATCTGCGGGGAAAGCGGGTGCTGGTTACCGGTGCGGGCGGTTCCATTGGCAGCGAACTCTGTCGGCAGCTCCTTTCCGCCGGAGCGGCGCGCCTGTACCTTTTCGGCCACGGCGAGAATTCGATTTATCAGATTGATCGTGAACTGCGGCTTTTGCAGGAAGAAGGAGTCGGCGAAAAGGCCAGTCTGGTTCCGGTGATAGGCGATCTGAAAGACGCTGAATACATGAATTATATTATAGGCCAGCTTCGCGCTGATGTGGTTTTTCACACTGCCGCCTACAAGCACGTTCCCATGATGGAAGAAAATCCGGTAGCGGCTATCGAGAACAATGTGATGGGCACGGATAATTTGATCCGCGCGGTCATTGCCCACAAGGTACAGCGCTTTGTGCATATCACCACGGACAAGGCCGTTGATCCGGTGTCAGTATACGGCGCTTCCAAATACCTCTGCGAACAGCTGGCGCTTGAAGCCGCCGCCTCCGCCGGAACCGGAACAGCGGCTCCCAACTTTATGGTCGTGCGTTTTGGCAATGTACTCGGTTCACGGGGTTCCATTGTGCCATTGTTTCAGAAACAGATCGAAAAAGGCGGCCCGGTAACTGTAACTCACCCGGATATGCGCCGCTGGTTTATGACCATTCCCGAAGCCTGTTCTCTGGTACTCAAGGCCGGCGGCGTGGGAGAAAACGGCAGACTCTATTTGCTGGACATGGGCGAGCCGGTGCGTATCCGTGACCTTGCCGAACAGATGATCCGGTTTTACGGCTTTGAGCCGGAAACAGAAATAAAAATCGAATATACGGG
>JAIRUN010000062.1 GCA_031254365.1 Treponema sp.
GCGGAACGGGCTGGTCAGCGAGTGGGGGCTTTTCTGTTTGACCGGGAGATCGACCGGGTTTTTCCGCCGCGCAGAGGACGGCATCACGCGATGGCGCTGATCTCCGCCGCGCTCCAGTACCAGAGCGGCAGATTGCAATATCGGCGTGCTTCTGCGGATTCTACGGCAATGAGCAGCAATTTGCGGACGGCGATTACCGGCGCTGAACGTCTGCTCAAGCGGCGGAGCATGGTGGTGCTGATTTCGGATTTCATCAGCCTGAACTGGGAACAGGAACTGGGCGGCCTGAGCAGGAAACACGATGTGATCGCCATACGGATCAGCGATCCCCTGAATAACGAACTGCCCGAATTGGGACTCATTACACTGGAAGACCCTGAGACGCATATACGCATAACAGCCCCCACCACTAACGCTTCATTTCAGGAAGCATGGTCCCGCTGGAATGAAGATCGCCGGGAACTCTGGCAGAATATGTGCCGCAAGGCCGGAGCAGCGCATCTTGAACTGCCAACGGGTGCTGATGCCGCTGCTTTGCTATTTCACTTTTTCGGGTCAAAGCGTCCGCATACGGGCCGCCGGGAGTACCAATGAATTCATACCTTGTTCCCCAGATCGTGTATGTAGGAGATCGGGCGACTTTAATTCTGCCGTTCACAAGTATACATGTCGCTGGCGCAAGGGAAACAAGCATTGCCCTTGATCCGAATTTTTTTCCTTTCTCCGCTGATATAGAATTTTACCGGATCATGGTGGAACACCGCTCATCGGGCAGCCGCCTTGTGGTAGAATTTTCCGCATACGCGCCGGGTATTCTGGAACTGCCTCCCATTGAGATCGATGGCGAGCTTTTTACCGGCATTAAAATTGAAATTACTTCTATCATCGGTTCTGGTGAAAGCGGCGCGGTTCTTTCAGGCCCCGCGCTCCCGCTGGCGATTCCTGGCACAAGCCTTTTGATATACGGAACCATGAGCGCGGCGATCCTGATCCTCCTATTGGTTCTCTGGTTACGGCTCCGGGGCCGCGGATTCCTGAAAGGCTGGATAGATAAATGGCGGCGCAAACAACTGATTATTTCCATGTCAGCTATCGAGAAGCGTCTGCGCAGGGCCTTGCTAAAGAAGGATGAAAACCAGCGGGACATTCTCAATACCCTTTCAGGTGAATTCCGCGCTTTTCTTTCTTTCTTTACCGGGGAGAATTGCCGGGCAATGACCGCCCGCGAGATCGGACATATTCCTCAGGGATCCCTCATACAATGGCAGCCGGACGCGGCGGATGACGCTTACCGTGAATTGAGCGGCCACTTTCTGGAGTATTTTTTTTACCGCTGCGACAGTCTCCGTTTCAGCGGTTCTGAAATACAGCGCGATGACACGCTGGCAATGTTAGGCGATCTGCGGCGCTTCCTTGTGGCGCTGGATAGGGCCGCAAAGATCAAAAGCCGCCCGGAGGAAACAGCCGCATGAATCAGTTTTCCGGCTTCGGCTTTGAACGGCCCCTGCTGCTCGCGGCGGGCCTGATCATCATCCCGCTGATTATTGTTATTGCCCGAAGGTTTAAGGATACGTTCACCGCCTCAATCCCTTTGGGGCCGCCGGGCGGAACGGCGTTTAAGGCTCCTTTCAATATTGAAGGACTCGTAAAGGCATTGCGCTTTCTGGAATATGCGGGGGTACTTCTGCTGTTTGTCAGCGCCGCCGGGCCGGTGATCAGAACCACGGAAACCGTGTGGCTCAGCCGGGGGGCGGATATTCTTTTTGTATTCGATATCAGTCCCAGTATGGCGGCCCTTGATATGGGCGGGGCAAGCCGTTTTAACACCGCCCGCAGACTGCTGATTGATTTCGCGGAAAAGCGTCCCTCAGACGGGATTGGCCTTGCGGCTGTCGGAAATGACGCGGCACTGCTTGTTCCGCCAACCACTGACCGGCAGACCCTGATCTCCCGACTGGAAATACTGCGACTTGGAGAGCTCGGAGACGGAACCGCTCTGGGCATGGGGCTTGCCCTTGCGGCGTTTCATCTGGAAAAATCAGATGCCCCCCGCCGGGCTGCGGTTCTCATCACCGATGGAGAAAATAATGCCGGGGCGATTCATCCTGAAACAGCGGCGGCAATGCTGGGCGATCTGGGAATCTCGTTATGGGTAATCGGCATTGGTTCAGGCGGGGAAGTTCCCATTGATTATATCGATCCCTTCACCCGGATACGCCGTACCGGGATTCTCGATTCCCGCTATGACATCGAATCTTTAAGAAGGATAAGCGCCGCTGCCGGCGGAAACTGGCTCACAGCACCTTCGGCTGATGCGTTAAGCGATGCTTTTGTCAGGCTGGACGATCAGGAGATGGTGGTGCGCAGATCAGGTACTGCCGGACGGACTCAATCCTGCCGTCTGCCCTTCCTGCTTTCCGCCTTTGGACTGCTTGCCGGAGTCAGAATCATCAGGCGGCTGTTTTTGGGAGCGTGGTTATGAGCGGCGGCTTTGGTTTTGATTACCCCTGGGTTTTAAGCAGCTTTGTCCTTTTCATACCTCTTATTTTATTTGATCTGTTTTCTTCCCGTAGAAAACTCATCAAACAACATCTGCCCCGATCCCTTGGGCTGCGTTTACTTGCATCGCGGGTATTTTTCAGAATATTCCTCGGCTGTTTTATTATCGCGCTGGCAAGTCCCCGCTGGGGCCTGGAACAGTCAGGCGGCGAATACCGCCGGGGGCTGGATGTGGTCATCGCTATTGATGTATCCCGCAGTATGGAAATTCGGGACGTACCCGGCGGAAGGGGAACGGATTCCGGCACTGAGCATGGCGAGACATCCCGGCTTGAGCGGGGACTCTCCATTGTCAGGGAAGCGGTAAGCGCCGTGCCCGGCCCCCGCTTCGCCGCGGCGGTCAGCCGGAACAGGGGCCTGCTTGCCGTTCCGCTCACCTGGGACAACAGCGCGGTTTTGAGTTTTCTGGATGCCGCCGGTTCCTCCATGAGCGGCAGCGGAACTAATCTGGAATCGCTGGTTGATGCGGCGGCAACGGCTTTTCAATCGTCTTTTCCTTTTAAGCGGCTGATCATCCTCGTTTCTGACGGCGAGGCCCTGTCCGGTTCACTTAAAGCGGCGCTTGAACGCTGTAACTACGAGGGCATTATGGTCAGCGCCCTGGCAGTGGGCAGTGACGAGGGGAGTCCGGTTCCCGGACAGGAGGATTCTATCAGCCGCAGGGATCAGGCGTTAATGCGTTTGGCCGCTGAACAAACCGGTGGAATCTATATAGACGGAAATCTGGCAAACGCAGCGGCTGCCCTGTCCTCTCATCTGCGCTCTTTGGGAAACGAATCTGAAAGCAGCGGCGGCAGAAGGGAACGAAAAGCCCGCTGGCCCTTGTTCATTATGGCGGCTATAATATGTTATGGGGCCTCGAAATTGAGTTTGTTCAAGAGGAAAGATAATGAGGAATGAAAAAAGAGAAACCGCAAATTTTTTTTCTCATCTTTTTGTGATTCTTTTGCTTCTGACGGCGCTGGGTTTGGGGTCATGTTCCCGTATTCCCGGTAAACTCTTGATCATGGAAGCGAATTTTCTCAGTTCACGGGGCCAGTATACCGAAGCGATTTCATCATATCTCAAGGCCCTTGAACACGAAGAAGCCGCGCCGTATGCCGAGTACGGACTTGGTTCCCTGTATTATTCCATTGATGAGGCTGCGGCTGCGCTGGATCGTTTTGCCGGTACCCAGCGGATTATTGAAACGCTCCCTTCCGCCGCCCACCGCGAACTCCGTTACCGTACCAGTTTCAATACCGGCATGACGCTCTTTGGGCAAGGAGATTTTTCCGGAGCCGCCTCCTCATTCCGTGAGGCCCTGCGGATCGATTCAGGCCGGATCGAAGCAAAGCGGAATTTGGAACTGAGTCTGAGTTCCCATGCAAGGGAAAAGATCGCCGGAGGAAAAGCGGAACAGCAAGAGGGTGAAAGTGAAAGCAGGAACGCGCTGTTTGAATACATCAGGGAAAAAGAGCAGAACCACTGGAAAAGTCTGGAATGGGCGGAAGAAGAACCAGTGACAGGACCGGATTATTAGTATGCGTAAAACACAGGTTAAAACTATCGCCGTTATTTTCTTGTTGATGAGCCTTGCGGCGTTTGTCTGCGCTCAGGAAAACGGAGTACGGGTAATAGTTCAAAGCTCGCCTGATAATCCCATTGCCGGTTCGCACTGGTCTCTGTCCATCCTTATTAAACACCCGGAACCGGAAGAGGTTACTGTTATGGCTCCGCCTTTTACCGGACTGCTTCTTCTGGATCAGGTTTCGAGAGTCCCCCGTATTGTAAATGATGAGCGCTGGACAGCAATGGAATACCGTTTTTCATTGCAGGGTTCCGGAACCGCTGAACTGGAACCTTTTATCATTTCTACTCCGCAAGGCAGCGCAGAGACCGCCCCGCTTGCGATTCGTGTGCAAAGGGCGCAGGGAAGGATCGAAACATTGCGGCCCCGACTGGCATGGGAAGGACTTCCCGCAAGTCTCAGTGTCGGGGAGAGCGCGGTGTTCAGCCTGCGCATAAGCGGCTGGAATTCCCAAATGCCCCTTCCCCCTTCGCAGATATTTATGCCTGTAATTCCTCCGGGGGTGATTCTCGAATCCCTTTTACTTGCGCCGGATGAGCGGGCTGCGGGGCTGGCGCTCAGACTGCGGCTGATTCCCCTTAGCGCGGAAATTTTTAACCTTCCCCGCCGGACTGTTTCCCAGGAGAATGCCGTTTTTGAAATTCCCGCTCTGCGTATACCTGTTAATCCCGCCCGTTCCGCAACGCGGGATTCCGCATCAGCCAGTACGGTCGCAGACGTTTCGCTTGCAGCCGATGTAACAATTCCGTTTCCGTCACTTGAATCCGCTGCCGGAAATCATCCCTCCCTGTTTAACAGATTCCGTAACGAATGCGAAACAATATACGCTGCGGCAAAAAGATTGTGGGAACAAGGCAGCAGGGCCAATGCTCTGGCGGAGTTGAGACGCAGGGAGCGGGATCATTCCGCAGGCCCGCTGTTTGCATTCCTGCGAAGAGAAGCTGAACAGGGACTTGGACTTGAGCAGACAAAAATCGAAGAAAAAAAATCACTGCTGCCCTGGAGAAGACATAGCGGCTCAGGCGTAATGAAAGAAAGTTCTGTTCATCGCATACCTGATCCTGCGGGCGGTGAGATCGCCCGTTTCAGGGAAGGGCAGCCGGTGCGCCTCCTGCCCGGAGAAAGAAGAACAGGCAGCGGATGGGTACGGGTTACATCCCATGATGACAGCGGTGTTTCGGGCTGGGTTCCCGAAGAGAAAATAATTTTTTATTAAGGAAGCAAGACAATGGATTTTGGTGACATTCTTAACAAATGGGAAGAACAAAACAATAACGAAGTATATGACAAGGGTACGGAAGACGGAAACAAACGGAAAAACGCCGCGGAAAAACGCCGCAGACTCCGCAATAAAAAACCCGATGCGCAAATCGACATCCACGGCCTTACCCGCGATGAGGCTTGGGACAAGCTGGAACAATTTTTCAACGAGTCCAAAGCCAATGGTTATGAAAAGCTGTTCATCATCCACGGCAAGGGGAATCACTCAACAGGCGAACCGGTCTTAAACCGTACCGTACGGGATTTTATCGAGCGCTGCCCCTTTGCCGGAGAAAGCGGGCAGGGAAAAGCCTCAAGCGGCGGAGAGGGAGCAACCTGGGTACTGCTCAAGGATGCACCGGAGTCAGAATAA
>JAIRUN010000154.1 GCA_031254365.1 Treponema sp.
GACAGATTGTTCTTGCGCCGGCGCGTGTTATATTTGTTCATCTACACTCCTTAACGGAGTGCTTTATTTTTTTGCGCTCGCGGCGCAGACGGCTGGCTAAAGCCAGCCTCAATTTAGCGGAAGCGGTGGATTGTTCTTACGCCGGGCGTGTGCTAAATTTGTTCATCTACACCTCTTAACGAGGTGCGTTTATTGCGCCCGTAGCTCATCTGGATAGAGTAACGGACTTCGAATCCGTAGGTAGCCCGTTCGAACCGGGCCGGGCGCATAAGAATTACGTTCCCTATTACGCTTGTCCGGCTGAACCCAGCACGTTCTGGTTCTTGTGGGCGTAGAGTTTTTTCAACTCATCGCGGGCAGGACCAAGATATTTGCGGGGATCAAATTCATCCGGTTTCTCAAAAAAGACTTTGCGAATCGCCGCGGTCATGGCAAGGCGGCCGTCAGAGTCGATGTTGATCTTGCACACAGCGCTCTTTGCCGCTTTGCGAAGCTGTTCTTCGGGGATACCCACGGAGTCGGTCAGTTTGCCGCCGTACTTTTCGATGATGTGAATATAATCAATGGGTACTGAGGATGAGCCGTGCAGCACAATGGGGAAGCCGGGGATTTTCTTTTCGATTTCTTCCAAAATGTCAAAACGCAATGGAGGAGGAATCAGGATGCCGTTGGCATCGCGGGTGCATTGATCCGGTTTGAACTTGGTCCTGCCGTGGCTAGTGCCAATAGAAATCGCCAGAGAATCAACTTTGGTCTTGCTTACAAAATCGATCACTTCTTCCGGCTGGGTGTAATGGCTGTGTTCCGAAGAAACATCGTCCTCTACACCGGCCAGCACTCCCAGTTCTCCCTCTACCGTTACATAGTCCTTTTGTGAATGGGCAAACTCGCAGACTTTTTTGGTCAGCGCTACATTTTCCTCATAGGAAAGGTGGGAACCGTCGATCATTACCGAGGAAAAGCCGGTTTCGATACAATCCTTGCACAACTCAAAAGAGTCGCCGTGATCCAGATGCAGTACAATGGGAATATCATGACCCAGTTCATGGGCATATTCCACCGCTCCACGGGCCATGTTTTTCAGGATGTTCTGGTTGGCGTATTTGCGCGCCCCTGACGAAACCTGCAAAATAACCGGTGATTTCGTCTCCACACAAGCCTGAATAATGGCCTGCATCTGCTCCATATTGTTAAAATTATACGCCGGAATAGCGTATCCGCCTGAAATTGCCTTCTTAAACATCTCTTTGGTATTCACCAGACCCAATTCTCTGTAACTTGTCATAAAACGCTCCTTATCAAAAATTATATACCCCGGCGGTTTCAAGATGGCTTTTTGCAACCGCCTGACTGTTCTTATTTTATGCGATATAAGCGTATTGGTCAAGGTTGCGGCGGGGCATCTTGCGGAAAATCAGACATCCGGTTAGGCATGAATTTTGAGCTATGGGGCAGCGCTGGTTGCCGCTGGACATATTTTTAGGTGACTGACACCTTTACTCATGAATTGTGCGGTTTCAGGCTATGTCCGCCGAGACATCTCTCGATCTTCCGCCGGCTTTGCGGGCGACTACCATCTTTTTAAGATATAAAAAATACTGTTTATCCATTACCCCTATGTGGGATAGAATCCATTCTTTGAGATATTTTGTAAAAGAATAAAGGGTATAATGTTTCTCTGTCTCATAATCCCGGATATTACCAAGAATCTCAAAAACAAAAGAGTCATGATCTCTTTTATGCTCGGCATAACCGGGATAATGTATGGTGCGCATTATTTTTTCTTCCGTTGCAAAGTGGACTTTTATATGATGTACCGCTTTTTTAATGACTTTACTGAAATATTCATGTTCCTGTTCTTCGTTTCCGGTGGCATGGCAAAACATTTCGTTAACTAGCGTGATAAATTCTTTGTGCTGGCCGTCAATGAGCTTTATTCCGCACGAAAATGTGCTTGACCATGTAATGAGCTCCGAACTATACTTCACGCTTCATCTCCATAAACGAAATTTAGTGTTTATAGGTTTAATATAAGAAATACAAATGGCAGAGGCAATAAAAATCGTCTGCTTATGCGGCAAATCCTCCTGTAAGCAAGGTGCATGAAGCAGCATACCATCTCTGAGGTGGTTTCGCGGTCTCCAATGGCGGATAGGCAGTTTTATCAACTATACGCTATAGTTAGCCATGCGCCGATTCCGCCCCATGCGTCCGTTTTGCTCTGGCATGGCCCTGTTAATACTTTTCTTCGCTTTGTTTTCCGCGTGTTCTGGCAGAACCGGCGGCAAAAATGAAGAGGCCGCAGATTCAACCGCGCATGGCCCTGCCGATGCTGCTGCCGCGATTGACCCCGCCATAGCCCTTGCAAAAGAACGCGCCGGCCAGCTTGCCGCTGCCCTGGATGACCGCTGCCTTGCCGCGCAGGTTATCATTACCGGCATTGACGGCAAGGGGCGGCTTGAACCGCACATGAGAACCCTGCTTGGCGAATGTCCGGCAGGCGGGATCATGCTGTTCAGGTATAATCTTGACACCGAAGATGAAGCGATCCAGCGTCTGACCGCGGAAAGCGCGGCGCTTATTGCTTCGGAAAACGGACAGAACATTCCCCCCTTTGTAACAGTGGATCATGAGGGCGGATCGGTGAACCGTTTCAGGTCAGGGCTTGCAAGCCTGCCCCCTGCGGGAAGCTATTGGGAACTTGCGCTTACAGCGGGGCAGGATGCGGCGCTGAACCAAATTGAGGCGGACAGTTTTGGCGCTGGCCAGGCGATTAAGCGTCTTGGTTGTAATTTAAATCTGGCCCCGGTCGCGGAATTTATTAATGATGACAACCGTATTTTTTTGGAAGATCGTTCCTATGGGCCTGATCCGGTTTTTGCCGGTATTGCCGCGGCGGCTTTTATCCGGGGAATGGAACAGGCCGGAGTCCTCTGCGCGGTTAAGCATTTTCCCGGTAATGCCGGGGCTGATCCCCACCGCTTTCCTTCGGTACTGCGCGGCGACAGAGTAAGCCTGAATGAATTAACCGCCCCTTTTGCCATGCTTATCCACAACGGGCAGGCGCGGGCGCTCATGATCGCGCATTCGGCGGTTCCGGCATGGGACAGCGAGATCGCCAGCCTCTCCTCGGCAATAATGGGTGGCTGGCTGCGGGATGAACTGGGTTTTTCAGGCATTATCATCTGCGATGATTTTTCCATGACTGCCGCCGGGCCCGGCAGCCGCCTGAAACCCGAAGAAGCGGCAGTGCGGGCATTGATTGCCGGAGCGGATATGGTACTGGTATGGCCGCCTGATCTCAGGCGGACTCACCGGGCGATTATGGCTGCGCTTGACAATGGCGATCTTTCCCGCAGCCGTTTGCAGGAAGCGGCGCAGCGGATTATTTTTGAAAAGATCAGGATGGAGCTTATTGATGGAGAATGAGCTTTTTTCGCGAATAATTTATTTAAGCGCCGAATGTCTGGTGGTCAACAAAAAAATTGGCGAAGCTGTGGAAGGGGCGCGAAACAACATCGCTGATCTGCCCCAACTGCTTGCCGCTGCCCTGCCCCCTGCTGAAAACGCGCCGGATATACTTCCGCTGCCTGTCGCGGCGCACCGCCTTGATGTTCCGGTGTCAGGCTGCGTAGCATTTGCCCGCACACAATCCGCGCTCGGTTTTTTGAGCGCTGCCTTTGCCAAAGAATACGCTCCGGTGGATGTCTCTGCTATGCAGAGCGCCACCCTGTACGGTGTGGAAAAAAAATACTGGGCCATTGTTGAAACACCGCAAAACAATATGCCGCAGGGCGGGCCCCTTCCCGAAAGCGGCGAACTTATTCACTGGATACAGGTTGATTCCAAAAAGAACAAATCGTATGCGTACACCGAACCAGGACCGGGACGAAAAAAAGCAATGCTCCGCTACCGGCTGGCAGGCACGGGCAGGAACTATCTGTTTCTTGAAATACAACTACTCACCGGACGGCATCATCAGATACGGGCCCAGCTTGAACAAATTGGCTTGCATGTCAAAGGGGACCTTAAATACGGGGCGCGGCGCAGTGAAAAGAACGGCGGTATCAGACTTCACGCCCGCTCGCTCTCGTTTCCTGATCCCGCAGACAACAGTATGCGTATAACAATATGCGCTGATCCGCCCCTGCAAGACAATCTGTGGCTGGCGTTTGAGGACTCTATTACCACCTGATGCAATGCGGTCTATTGCTAATTGCCAGTACCGGACTTTTTCAGACTCCGGTTTTCTTTTACATGAATTTCCTTTACAGTATCAGTATGAAACATAAAGGCGTTATTTTTGATCTTGATGGAACCATAGTAGACACATTGGAGGACATTGCCGCATCCATGAACAAGGCTCTGGAAAAGCACGGTTTCCCCTTACTTGAAACAAAAGAATATACTGAAAAAGTAGGATGGGGTTTGCGCCGTCTGGCCTTCCTCTGCCTTCCCGAAGATATGCGTAATGATGAAACCGCAGGCCTTGTTGCGGCAGACGCAATGAAATTTTACAGCGATGCACCGCTGGTTTATACAAAGCCGTATCCCGGAATCCCGGAGTTGATAGCTAAATTAAAAGAGAAAAAAATTAAAACCGCAATTCTTACCAATAAGCCTGATCCCACAGCCCAGCTTGTGGTTGCCGGTCTTTTCCCTCAAGGGTCTTTTAATATTATCAGAGGTGAAACAAACGACAGACCCCGCAAGCCTGATCCGTCCTGTGTGTGGGATCTTCTGGTCGATTTGAATCTGAATCCGGCGGACATTATTTTTGCCGGTGATTCCGAAGTTGACATCGAAACTGCAATAACATCCGG
>JAIRUN010000175.1 GCA_031254365.1 Treponema sp.
CTACAGCAGCACCGCTTGGGCGATTTTGGTTCCCGCTTCTTCGTTGAGAAGCTGCCCGATTATGGCGACCGCGAACTCTCCGGCGGTTCCCGCGCCCCGGCTGGTGATAATGCCGCCACCGCTGGCGTTAGCGTCAACCACTACCCGCTCGTCTGACCATACGCCGCTCTGCGCCTTTGTTTCCATGCCCGGATAACAGGTGAACTGTTTGCCGGCAAGCAAGCCCAAGGGAGCCAAGACTACTGCCGGAGAAGCGCAGATCGCGCAGACCCATTTTCCGGCGGCGGCCATTCCGGCAAGCAGCGCGCCGGTTTCCGGTGAAGCGGCCAGGTTTGAAGCGCCGGGCATTCCGCCGGGAACAACCACCGCATCCCATGAAGCCGCTTCTCCCCGCTGTACCAGTTCCTGCAATGTGGCATCAGCTTGAACACTAATGCCCCGCGCGCCCTTGACGCTGACACCGCCGCTGGCATTGCCGATTGCCGCAATGGTAACCGCTATCCCCGCGCGGCGCAGATAGTCGATAGGTGTAATTGCCTCAACTTCTTCAAACCCTTCAGCTAACAGAACAACCGCTTTCTTCAACATGGTATTCTCCTTAATGAATTTTTTTTAACATCCGCAATGCGGATATTCCCAAAAATACCGCTCCCGCAATGATAACTGTCATTGCGCCAACAGGAAGATCAAATATCCAGCCCGCCGCAAGTCCGCACAGGGAAAACAGCGCGGAAAATATGCAGGCGAAAAACATCATGCCGCCGAGGCTGCGGGAAAAAACTCCGGAACATCCGGCAGGCAGTGTGAGCATGGCTATCACCATGACAATGCCCACAAATGTCTGAAGCAGAACAATGGCAACGGCGGTTACGGCAAGCAGAATCAGAAATACCGCGTCAACCCGAACCCCCCGGACGCGGGCAAATTCTTCGTCAAACGATGAGGCTTCGATCTGGGGATAAAAGCGCCGGATCAGAAACAGTACGATGATGTCAAGAATTGCCAGCAGAATCAAATCACGGTTTGATATGAGCAGGATGTTTCCAAAAAGCCATGTTGTGGGATCGGTATAGCCCGGCGTCTTTGCCATGAACAGTACACCCAGACTCATACCGATAGCCCAGATTGCGTTTATCACGGTGTCTTCCCGCTGCTTTGCCCGAAGCGACACCATGCCGATGACAATGGCGGCGATGACGGCAAAGAGCAGCGCCCCGGCAATGGGCGGCAGGCCGGGAATGATCCCCATAGCGGAAAGGTACAGGGCAAGACCGATGCCGCCGAGTACCGCGTGGGAAATCGCTCCGGCAAGACTCGCTATGCGTCTGACTGTTACCACCGCGCCAATGGTTCCGAACAGGGCCGATGAAAGCAGCCCGGCAATCAGGGCGTTCCGCAGAAAGGGAAAATCCGCGCTGACAAGCACTTCAAAAAAATTACCCATAATGCCCCTGCCCGCAACATTCATCTGTGGGAATATTTTCCCCATGCAGTACCCGCGCTCCCTGTGCGCCGCTGTGGTGGCCGCTAATCCCCGCGGCAAGATCAGTCCGGTGCTGTACAATGCCGTAGCGCTGGTGCGTGTCATCCCCCAGACAGAGTACCCGCCCGACAAGCGTTGAAACAAAATTCGCGTCATGCGTAACGATGAGGATCGTGGTACTTCCCTTGAGTTTTCCCAGAGTTTCAAACAGCCGTTCCTCGCTTTCCGCGTCCATATTGGCAGCCGGTTCATCAAGGATCAGTATTTCGGGTTGGGCTGCCAGCGCACGGGCAACCAGCGCACGCCGCCGCTGACCGCCGGAGAGCGCCCGCCAAGATCGATCCGCAAGTTCTTCAATCCCCGCCTGTTCAAGAGCCTGCATAACCGCGGCTTTCCCTTCGGCGGCATACCCTTGCGAAGGACGCAACAAGCCCATACGTACCATGTCCCTCACTGAAATGGGAAACGATTGATCCGACGGAGCCTGCTGCGGCACATAGCCGAGCCGGTCGCGCCATGCGGCAGTCTGCCCGCATTTGCAGCCGAACAGCTCTATCTGCCCGGCGACAGGCTGTTCCAGACCGAGGATGAGTTTCAACACCGTGGTTTTTCCCGATCCATTGGGGCCGACCAGCGCGATGAATTCTCCCTGATGAATATGAAACGAGGCGTTTTCAAGAACCTTTATGTCGCCATACGAAAAAGAAACTGAATTAAATTGAACGGCGATTTCCCGATCCGCTGCGCACGGGGCTTGTTGTCCGCTCATTGTTTTTCCTCCTCGCCGCCGGAATTAGCGGCTGCCTTGAGCGCTTCCCCCATGAGCCGAATATTGGCAAGCCAGTCAC
Source organism: Treponema sp. (assembly GCA_031254365.1). Taxonomy (GTDB): domain Bacteria; phylum Spirochaetota; class Spirochaetia; order Treponematales; family Breznakiellaceae; genus WQXQ01. The sequence goes on from JAIRUN010000175.1 coordinate 2,332, forward strand.
CGGCCAGGGGATCAAGACTGATCAATTCCGCGCCCACTGCATCAGCCACGGTTTTGGCGGCGTTGACCGGGAATTGCGCCTGCACAAAAATCGCCGCGGCCTGTTCCTGTTTTGCAAGCGCAATCAGACGACTCAGGTCGCGGGGGCCGGGCTCCTTGCCCCCGGTTTCCACCGCCTGCTGGCGGATGCCGAATTCATCAAGAAAATATCCAAAGGCAGGGTGATACACAAACACATTTCTCCCCCGCAATGGGGCAAGCTCAATCCGTAGCGCGGCGAATTCAGCGTCAATTTCCCGCACCAGCGTCTCGTAATGCGCGGCATATTGTTCCGTCCCCGCAGGATCAATGAGGGAAAGCGTATCCCTGATATGAGCGGCGAGTATCTTTGCCGGTTCTGAACCAAGCCATGTGTGGCGGTCTATATTATGCGGGGAATGAACATCATGATCGGCTTCATCTTCTTCCAATTCCCTGAAAACCACTCCCGCCGTACCGTCAGCAATGGGCAGAGACGGAAAGAGTCGTTTGATTTTCGGTAATAAACTGATTTCAAATTCCGCGCCGGAAAGAATCCATGCCCGTGCGGTGGACAGACTCTGTAATTGCCTGGCACTTGGTTCGTAGCTGTGGGGATTTTGCCCCTGCCCTGCCAGCACCAGCGTCCGCACATTATCCCCTCCGATACGGGAAACAAACCATGCCTGCGGCGCTATACTCACGGCGATAAGAGGCGGCGCGCTTTGCGATCCGTCCTGCGCGTTTGGCTGCCGCCGCGAACAGGCGGAAAAAAGGAGCAATACACAAAAAAACAACAGTAGAAATTGTTTCATGCTTATATGAAAACTAATCACTTTTGGCCGTTTTGACCAGCCCTGTCATTACAGGGCAAAAGCATTTACTCTCCCCAAACCACGGTTTTTACGGTAGCCTGTTCATAATGACTCTGCACCCCATACTTAAAGAAATCGCCTCGCTGTTCAAAACCAAAAACAGGCAGGTATATCTTGTGGGCGGCGCAGTGCGGGATATGTTCCGGGGGAAAAAAGCCCAGGACTGGGACCTTGCCACCGATGCCTCTCCCGAAGAAGTAACGGCGCTGTTTCGGGACAGCCGTCCGCGGGGCAAGGTCATTCCCACTGGAATCAAACACGGAACCGTAACAGTCCATTACCGCGATCACAGCATGGAGATAACAACCTTCAGAACAGAGGCGGATTATACGGATGGCCGCAGGCCCGATGCGGTTCACTTTGCCGCAAACATAGAAGATGATCTTTCCCGCCGGGACTTTACCATGAACGCCATTGCCCTGCGGCTCCCCAACGGCGAAGCCGTAGACCCCTTTGGCGGCGCGGCTGACATAAAGGCCGGAATAATCCGCTGCGTGGGAAATGCTGCGGAACGTTTTGCCGAAGACGGATTGCGTCCCCTGCGGGCGCTGCGTTTCGCCGCACAGCTTGGTTTCGAACCGGAACAGGCAACACTGGACGCAATTCCCGGCGCGCTGGATATATGCGCGAAAGTTTCGGCTGAACGGGTGCGGGACGAGATTGACAAGATCATTTCCTCTCCCCTGCCTTCAAAAGCCCTGCTGTTAATGGAAAAAACCGGCCTCCTCAAACTCTTTCTGCCTGAACTGGCCGCGTGCCGGGGAATCGATCAAAAGGGCTTTCACTGTTTTGATGTGCTGGATCATTCGCTGCTGGCCTGCGATTATGCCGCCCGTGAACACTATCCGCATGAAGTACGACTCGCCGCCCTGTTACACGATATTGGCAAAAACCCCACCCGCGCAATGGACGAATCAGGCATCTGGACTTTTTATCAGCATGAAGCCGAATCAGAGCGAATGACGCATGCTATTCTTAACCGGCTCCGTTATCCCAATGCGCTCATTGATACCGTCTGCCATTTGATCCGCGAACATATGTTTCACTTTACTGAAGAATGGGGCGATGCGGCGGTGCGTCGCTTTATTGTCCGCGTGGGCGAGCCTCATCTTGAAAATCTCTACCAACTGCGCAGGGCTGACGCTTATGCGACAGCAAAAAAAGAACCTTCGCCCGGCTTTCTGCTCCCCCTGACGCAACGGGTAGAACAGGCGCTGGCGCAAAGCCGCGCCCTGTCGCTTAAAGACCTTGCCGTGTCCGGGAAAGATTTAATCGAAGCGGGTATAAAGCCCGGCAAGGTCATGGGAATCATTCTCAATGAACTGTTTGAAACCGTGCTGGATGATCCCGCGGAAAATACCAGAGAGCGGCTGCTCTTTATCGCGGCCAGACTGAATCAACAATTAACAGTTCAATGAACTTATCCCGGTGTCAAATGCTGTTTTTCTCCGGGCAATAAAGCTACACTGCAAATTCGTTAGTATCCAAATTGAACCCCCCGCCAAAACCGTCAATATAATCCGGTACACTCATTCCAAAATTTTCTCCGACTACCATATTGTTTACTTTCCAATAAAAAGGTTTGATAAAAGAAAGAATTGTTTCTTTCTTCATTATTAAAAAATTTTTATCATTATTGGTTAGCTTAAAACCACGTTCTATATATTTATCAAAAGCGGCTGCCAGTTTGTCATAAACTACTCCAAGAGTAAGTCCCTTCCCCCCTACAAAATACAAGTACCCGCCCGTAAAATATAAGCACATTAGCCGGTAAATTGCCAAACTTATTTCACCGTTCTTTTTTATTTTATTTTCTTTGAGAAATAATTTTAACCTGTTGATTGCTTCCTTCTGTTCGTTTGTTTTCTTAACATGCCTGATTTTTTGGTCTCCGGAAACGATCATATAAGCCCCCTTCTATACTATTTAAAAATTAAGAAAAAACCGGATAGAAGTCAAGGAAAATGGGGCGATGCGGCGGTGTGCCGCTTTAAAGATTTAATTGAAGCGGGTATAAAGCCCGGCAAGGTTATGGGGATCATCCTCAACGAGGGGAATAATGGGGCATATAGACTATCCCCTGTTTCTGTGATACAATAAGGACAATGAGCAAAGCCAAGAGTTTTCAGGTTGATCAAAAAATTGTGTATCCCAGCCAGGGCGTAGGTATTATCAAATCAATCGAACAGAAAAAATTCAAAGATACCAAAATAATGTACTATGTCATCTACCTTGACGTAACTGATATGACCATAATGGTTCCGACAGACAAGGCGGCGGAGCTGGGTATCCGCTCCACTGTATCCAGAGATGAGGCGCAGAAAGCTCTGGAACTTATCAGTAAAGACTTTGACCCTATCCCTTCGGACTGGAAGCTGCGATACCAGATGAATTTGGATCTGTTGAAAAAGGGCAGTGTCCGGGATATTGCCACCATAGTCCGTTCCCTCTATCACCGGAGTAAGGTTAAGGAACTGCCCATTCTTGAACGAAAACTCTACGATTCCGCGCTGAGGCTGCTGGAAGACGAACTCTCCATCTCACTGCGCAAGCCAAAAGACGAAGTAGAAAACATGATCTTTACCCGCCTTGAGTCCAAATAGGACAAAATATGGAAATACGGGAATCCGGTCTGGCAGAGGCCGGAACAGCGGAAGCCGCAATAGCGGCGGTTATCTGCGCCGCCGGTTCTTCTTCCCGCATGGGCGGCCTGAAAAAAGAATATTGCCCGCTGCCCAATTCCAAATCCCTGACCGTGCTTGGCTCGGCGGTCTCCGCCTTTGCCGCGGTTCCCGCAATTGAAACCATTGTCATCGCCGTACCGGCGGACAGCGCAAGCGGTGAGGCTGCCGCGCGAAAAGCCCTGCCACCGGAATTACTGGCGGACAGCGCCCGCCCCCGGATCGTTTTTGTTTCCGGCGGAAACACCCGCCGCGCTTCGGTTCATAATGCCCTTTCCCTGCTTGCCGCATATAAACCGGAACACTGCGCACGCCCGGACTATGTGCTTATCCATGACGGCGCTCGTCCATGGATCAGCCCTTCACTGATTGAACAAATTATTGCCGCGGTCAAAAAATACCGGGCGGTTATCCCCCTGCTGCCGCTGACAGAAACCCCCAAAGAAACGGACGCGCCGCTTGCGGCAACGGACGCAGTGGATTCAAACGCCGCCGCGATCTACATCAAACAACATCTCAAACGGGCCACAACCGGAACCGCCCAGACCCCTCAGGCCTTCGCCTTTCCCGAAATACTCCAGGCCCATGAACAGTCCGCCGAATATGAACGCAGCGAAAATATTGAATACACCGATGATGCCGAAGTCTGGGCTTCGTTCATCGGCCCGGTAGCGGTTATCCCCGGCTCTCCCGAAAACCGCAAAATAACGGTCCCTGGGGATTTGTAGGGATTAATTCATCAACGCCTCTTAACGAGGCGCTGTTCTAACTACCCGCGGCGCATACGCCCGCCTAAAGGCGGTCTACATTTATTGTATGCGGCGGAATCTCCCTGCGCCGGAACGTGCTAATTTAATTCATCAACGCCTCTTGACGAGGCGCTGTCCTAACCACCCGCGGCGCATACGCCCGCCTAAAGGCGGTCTACATTTATTGTATGCGGCGGAATCTTCCTGCGCCGGAACGTGCTAATTTAATTCATCAACGCCTCTTGACGAGGCGCTGTTCTAACTACCCGCGGCGCGTACGCCCGCCTAAAGGCGGTCTACATTTATTGTATGCGGCGGAATCTCCCTGCGCCGGAACGTGCTAATTTAATTCAACTACGCCTCTTAACGAGGCGCTGTTATTGGTTCCCCTTTCTGATGTACAGCGGGATAGTACCGGCCTCTTTGTCATCCATAAACAGTACGAAGTTTAGTACTCCAGGATTTTTGAAGTGCAGATTTGAAATAGTGAATACAAGATGCGAAACCGCGGTGGTGTTTCCCACTCCCTTCACATCAATATTACCGCTGATTGCTTCCATGCTCATCTCGCCGTCAAGATCGCGGGTTTCGATCCGAAAGACATGTCTGGAAAATTCCCAGAGATCAAAACGGATACGTATCACAACAGAAAGCTGGGGATGAACGCAGGGAAAATTGCGGGATATGATCGTATCGAAAGTTCCCACAACAGTCAGTTTGCCGCCGTTTTCCTGTGCAAAGTCACAGAAGGTAAAAAGTTCTATTTTCATTATTCTTTTCTCACAATTCGCGCGCCCAATGCGGCAAGCCGTCCGTCCAAATGCTCATAGCCCCGCTCCACCTGATACACGTTGCGTATAACACTTTTACCTTCGGCGCACATGGCGGCGATAATCATTGCCATACCGGCCCGGACATCGGGGCTGATCAATTCAGACCCGTGAAGTTTCGCGGGGCCGGAAACCACAGCGCGGTGGGGATCGCATAACACAATCCGCGCGCCCATAGCGATAAGTTTGTCCACAAAAAACATCCTGGATTCAAACATCTTCTCGTGAATTAAAACCGTTCCCTTTACCTGTGTCGCCACAACGGTAATAATGCTGGTAAGATCAGGCGGAAAGCCGGGCCAGGGGGCATCGTCTATTTTGGGGATCATCCCGCCCAGATCGCAGTTGACCTCCATTGACTGACCTTTGGGCACATGAATGACAGTGCCTTCATGAGCCCAGGTAATACCCAGCTTGCCAAAGGCGATTTTGGCCGGCCGCATATCCTGAGGCCGCGCTCCCTCAATGTGAAGGTCTCCGCCAGTGGCGGCGGCAAGTCCGATGAACGACCCCACTTCCATAAAATCAGCGCCGATTTCAAATTCGCAGCCATAGAGTTTTGATACCCCGCTAATGGTAAGAATATTGGAACCAATACCTTCGATACACGCGCCCATTGAAACCAGCATCCGGCACAAGTCCTGCACATGGGGTTCACTGGCGGCATTGGTAAGTATTGTCGTGCCTCTTGCGAGAACCGCGGCCATAACCGCGTTTTCGGTTCCGGTAACCGAAGCCTCATCAAGGAAAATATCCGCCCCGTTGAGTTTTCTCGCGCTGAACGTAAACGCGCTGCCGGTCTTTACCTTTGCGCCCAGCTCGGTCAGCGCAAGAAAATGGGTATCCAGCCGCCGCCTGCCGATAACATCACCGCCTGGAGGCGGCAGCACCGCCTTGCCGGTACGGGCCAACAGAGGCCCGGCAAACAGAATCGAAGCCCTGATCTTTTTCGCCTGTTCCAGCGGTATCTCCGAAGACTTGATATTCCCCAGCCGCAGACAACGCACATTGGGCTCCGGTTTTTCAACCTCACCGCCCAGCGCGGCATACACCTCAAGCATAACCTGCACATCTTCAATTTCGGGAATATTCCGCAGCACAACCGGCTCATCGGTCAGCAGGGCAGCGGCAATACAGGGCAACGCGGCGTTTTTGTTACCGCTGGCCCTGACAGTTCCATTCAGGGGAACCCCGCCTTCGATCAGGTACTCGCTCATACCATGACTCTAATGGGAGTAAATACAAGAG
>JAIRUN010000181.1 GCA_031254365.1 Treponema sp.
CCATTAGGGGGATAGCGGAAGACGCCGCAGGCGGCTGAAGCGTAAGGGGAGACAGAGCATAAGCGGCATACATCCGCTTAAAGTATGGAAAGTGTCCCCCCTTATTTTCTTCCCACAACAATAAGTTTTTCCGCCCGCTGATCATAGCGGCGCTCGTCCCAGTCGCCGTAAATCTCAACCGCGGCAAAGCCCGCCGCGTACATCAGGGTGCGCAGTTCAGAGGCGGCGTAGAGCCGCTGGGTGAATGTTTTTTCTACGCGCTGGCTGTCATGTATCAGTATCCAGCGGTTTTTCAGCATTGCCCAGGAATCCACGGCTTCATATTCGGTAAGCACTGTCCTGCCGGCCCGTTCAAACCATTCGGCTTCGACAAAATCGCGGACTACGATTTCCTTGCCCAGCGTTTCGATGATACACACGCCGCCCGGCCCCAGCGATTCATACATATTCTTTACCAGGGAAACATCGTCCTGGGGATCATTAAAATAGCCGAATGATATGTAGAGGTTTACCGCAATATCAAAAAAACCGGGACGGGAAAAATTCCGCGCGTCAGCCTGTATGTACTCAATTTCAAGATTTTCATACGCGGCATCTTCTTGCGCGGCGCTCAGGTATGTTCCGGTGATGTCAACGCCGGTAACGGCAAAGCCCCGGCGGGCAAGTTCCGCGCTGATCCGGCCAAAGCCGCAGCACAGATCGAGTATGCGGGGGTTGCGCTGTTGTCCTCTGCCGTTTTCGCTGTATTGATCAAGACGGGCCAGTTGTGTAATACCGTCCGCGACTTTCGGCACTTCGGCCCAATGTGCGTCATCGAACATGATCGGGGCATACTGCTCCCAGAACCCCGTATCATCAAACCATTCGGTTTGCTTATTATGAGCCATCAGGCTACAGAATTGACTGCTTCGGTCATTTCGTAGATATGGCCGGTTTTCAGACACATATCAAAGAGTTCGCGGGTCATTTCTTCCTGAATAATTCGTTCACTCCCGCCGCTCTGGCGAACAAGGCGTATTACATATCCTTCCTGAGTTTCCCTGAGAATCTCAATATATTCAGCGCGGCCGGCCTGACATTTTATACAATAGCGTTTCATTGTTCCCTCAAGGTCATTATCGGAAAAAACAGACCGGCTCTTGAGATTTTAACAGGGGTATTCTAAACTGATTATATGAAAATCCGCCTCAAGATGTTTCTGGTTATTTTGCCCCTGATTATTGTTACACTGGCGCTTGCGGAAACCGCCTCGTATTTTAACGCGATAAACGGCGTTACGCGGCTTGCCCGGCAACTGCTTGGATTCAAATTGGGTGAGCTTGAAAAATACGCTGACAATCAATGGTCATTGCTGGTTGAAAATAACTATGCGGGAAGGCCGGACATGGTGGATGCCGCGAAAAAAGCGGTTGAAATTTACGCCCGGAGTATTATTTTAAGCGATAGTGAAATAATTTTCGCGGTGGACAAGGCGGGTGCTATTGCCATGACAAGTTCCGCTCTGGAAATACCGGATAAAGAAAAAAATCCGCTTCTGCGGCAATTACAGGCGGAAAAACCCGGCCTTCAGACCGCACTTATCGGCGGGGAGAAACGGGTCTTTCAGGCGTTTTATTTTACCCCCTTTGAATGGTTCATCCTTATCAGCGAAGAGAGCGATGTGTTTTACCATGACGCGAACCGCATCGCGGTGCAGACCATTATCACGCTGGGCATATCCATTATCCTTACGGCGATTCTGCTGATCATGGTCGCCTCCCACCTTACCGGGCCTTTGAGCCGGATTGTAAAGGCCATGAACAATATTATCAATTCAGCGGATCTCTCTTCCAGAGTGGAAGTTGAATATCGTGATGAAACAGGAAACCTTGCCTATACCTTTAACCGGATGATCGGCGAACTTGACAAGGCCTACGGCCAGATTAAGCGCTATGCCTTTGACGCGGTACTGGCCGGAAAAAAAGAAGAGCGCATACGGCAGATATTCCAGAAGTATGTTCCCAAGGATGTAATTGAGCGCTTCTTTGCCTCTCCCGAAAAAATGCTGGTGGGGGATAACCGCAAACTGTCGATCCTTTTTTCCGATATACGGAGCTTTACCACAATTTCCGAAGGCATGGCCCCGGATGATTTGGTCAATTCGCTGAACCGCTATTTTTCAGGACAGGTGGAAATCATTTACAAGCGCAATGGCATTGTAGATAAATATATCGGGGATGCGATCATGGCGTTTTGGGGCGCGCCTGAAAAACACGATGATGACGCGCTGCAATCGGTGCTGGCGGGCCTTGACATGATCGACGCTCTGGGCAGCTTTAACGAATATCAGCGGAAAGCCGGCAAGCCCGAATTCCTCATTGGCCTGGGAATCAACTACGGTGAGGTAACAGTGGGCAATATCGGCAGCGAGCGGAAAATGGACTATACGGTGATTGGGGACGCGGTGAATCTTGCTTCCCGCATGGAGGGGCTTACCAAAACCTACCGCTCGGAATTACTCATATCAGAAAGCCTCTTTGAAGAATTGAAAAGTTCCGGCGCTGCCACAACAGCGGCGCTTCATTTCAGATTGCTTGATACCGTAGCGGTAAAGGGAAAAACCAAAGGGGTAAAAATCTACACGGTAAAGCGTAATCTGTCCCCGGCGGAAATCGCGGCATGGCCGGTTCACAACGAGGGGATGAACCTGTACTACCGCCGCTCATTCCGGGAAGCCGCGGAAAAATTCAAAGAAGTATACCGTCTGCTGTCCAAAGATTTTAACGCGGAAAATATCTACCGCCGCTGTGTGGAATACGTTTCCAATCCCCCGCCCGATGACTGGGACGGGGTGGAAGTGATGAAAACCAAGTGAAATAAATTGTAACCGCGACATTGACAATGCCTCCGTTATACTATTACTATATAAGTGGAGGGGATTGCGGATAATGGAAGCCGCTTTATTCGAAAAATATCTTGAAACCGCTGAACGCACTGATCCAATAAAATGTACCGGCAGGGTAAGTAAAGTCCAGGGACTCCTTATTGAAAGCCGGGGGCCGCAAACGATTATCGGCGAGATATGCAGAATTGAGGTTCCCCGCGGACAGGGTACGATTCTGGCGGAGGTTGTCGGGCTAAGGGCCGAGACCGTGCAGCTTATGGCCTTTCAGGAAACTGACGGGCTTGAAGTTGGCGGCAAGGTTATTGCCCTGGGTTCCCGGCTTGAAGTGCCGGTATCTGAAAAACTTTTGGGCCGGGTGCTGGACGCGCTGGGGAATCCCATTGATGACAGGGGCGAAATAGAATCCCCGGTGATGTACCCGGCGCTGGCAAGTCCCCCTGATCCCCTCAAGCGCCGGCGGGTTACCGAGCGGATCACCACCGGGGTACGGGCCATTGACGGCCTGCTTGCCGTGGGCAGGGGACAGCGGCTGGGCATATTCTCCGGTTCAGGCGTGGGCAAGTCAACGCTTTTGGGAATGATTGCCCGTAACACCAGCGCCGATGTCAATGTGGTTGCCCTCATCGGCTAGCGCGGCCTCGAGGTAAATGATTTTATCGAAAACGATCTGGGGCCGGAAGGACTTGCCCGCAGTGTGCTGGTGGTAACTCCGTCCAATTCACCGCCCCTTGCCCGGCTGCGCGGCGCGTATGTGGCGACTGCCATTGCCGAATTTTTCCGTGATCAGGGACTGGACGTAATGCTGCTTTTTGATTCGGTAACGCGCTTTGCCCGCGCCCAGCGGGAGATCGGACTTGCGGCAGGAGAGCCGCCCGCGACCAGAGGCTATACGCCCAGTATGTTTGACTCAATGCCCAAACTGCTGGAACGCAGCGGCACTTCCGATGTTGGCAGCATTACCGGTTTTTATACGATTCTTGTCGATGGTGATGATATGGACGAGCCGGTTGCGGACACAGTGCGTGGAATCCTTGACGGACATATTGTGCTGTCCCGCCGCCTGGCCCAGGCCTATCATTATCCGGCCATTGATGTACTGCAAAGTATTTCCCGTCTTGCATCCACAGTTGCCGGGCCAATAAGCAAAAAGGCCGCGGGAGCGATCCGTAAAAGCATGGCCGTATACGCCGAGGCTGAAGACCTGATCAATGTGGGCGCGTATCACGCTGGTTCCAATCCCGCGATTGACGAGGCTATTGCCAAACACGAGGCCATCGAGGAATTTCTGATTCAGGCGGTTGAGGAACGCTCATCTCTGGAAGAAACCAGCGCCGCGATGTCGGCTATTTCAGGAATTTCCATACCGCCGGAAGAAGCGGAGGATCGCCTGCCCCGCATGATGATTTCTGATGCAGAAGCGGAATGGGAAACAGTTCCCGCAGCCCCAGCAAAGAACCAGCCGCCGCTTACCGCAGGGGAAACGACCCAGGCCCTAAACAGCGTCGCCGCGTTGTTCTCGCAGTTCAATGCGCCGGGCTCTGCCCAATGAAACGCTTCCGCTTCAATCTTGAGAAGGTACTGAAACTGCGGCAGTACCGGGAACAGGAAACCAAAATTGAGCTTGGCAAAGCCATCAGCATACTCACGGAAATTGAAAACCACATCAAACAAAACGCCGCACAGCGCAGTCATGCAGCGCAGGAACGTTTTGCCGATCCCGCATCAACTCCGGCATGGGACAATTATATCCTCCGCCTTGAGCAACAGACCGAGCGGCTGATGAATGACGCGGCGCAGGCTCAACTCGTTGTTGAAAAAAAACGGGAACTGTACCTTGATGCTTCCCGTGAACTCAAGGTTATTGAAAAACTCAAAGAGCAGCGTGAACAGGAATACCGCAAGGAAATGTTCGCCGCCGAAACAAAAGAACGTGACGATATACGCCGGAAACCAGTAGAAGTATAAACACAATAAATATTATAATGGTATATAATTCCATAAGGAGTTTCCAATGCTTTCACGGGAAGAATTTGTTTTTACCATTGGCTATGACGGCCCTGCCGCGGTGGTGGATAATCACGCGAAAAAACGCTACGGGCGGCTTTCGACCGCAGAATTGGCTGAAAAAGGATTGTTCCGGGCCGCGTATTCTTCGGCGGTCTGGTCAAAGAACCCCGCGGAAATGGAAACTGTGGTGGAAATTTACAATAAAATCACCGGCGATTCTCTGCGTCCTGACAGTTCACTTGACCGGCTGTTCGGGGTCTTTCCGGTAGAGGTAAAAAGGTCAATCGTACTCTAGCCGGAGTTCCGCCCGAAACGCCGCCTGCCCGTTGTGGGCCTTGCGGCCTTCAAAAGCAAAGGCCTGATATGTCTGTGATGGAGCGTCTGCGTTTTCAATGGGCGCTGACCAGATTTCAGTGGTTTCATCAGGCAGTATTTCATTGAGGTAGTTGATGTCCAGCCGCATTTTTTCCGCCTTTGCCAGCAGCTCAGGATCAAGGGCATCCTCTATCCATTGAATGTAGCGGATATTGTTTACATGCCCATTGTAGTCCACATCAGTATACCGCGCCCTGCGCTCATCGGCTTTTTGCAGATTGTTCCGCGCTTCAAGTCCAACCGCGCTGGATGGCAGGGCGTTCATGCCTTCATTCTGGGGCAGGGCATCCATGATGAATTGGGGCCGCAGGGGGCGGCGTCTTTCCATGTCAATAATCAGCCACGCGCTTCTGGCCCGGACAGCGGGAATATCTGCCGTATCCCGAATATCGTAATCCCGCACGGCAAAGAGCTTTTCCCCGCCGCGGGGCCAGGTGCGGACAGTGAGGGTTTCGTTGTATGCGGGCCGCCGGTCAACTATTACCGATATGCGTGAAAGCAGCCACACCTGGCCGGTTCGGGCCATATCCGCACGGCCTACACCCAGATTCTCCGCATGGCTGATCGCCGCTTCCTGAAAAAACTGAAACACTGCGTCCAGTGTCAAACGATCAGAGCGATCAATATGACCAAATCGAACCGAAGCTGTTTCCTGCCAAACTGCCAGCATACTCATTCTTTGTGACTAAACATTATCCCAGAGAAGCCTGCCCGGAATCGCTGACAGCGAGAACTGATTTACACTCGGAGCAGCGGAAACGGCCCGGCTTGAGAGCTTTGAGTTTTTTGGAACAGATCGGGCAGGAAAAAACCAGGGGAAATAATTCATCGAGTATTTCAGCAGTCAACTGGCCGCCGAAAACACCCAGAGAATCTTCCAGGGTATCTTTAATATTGAAGAATTGGGCAAAACCAAGAAGCTGGAATACTTCAAAAACTTTGGGTTGTACTTCAAGTAATACTACATCTCCGCCAAGGGGTTTTACATTTTTGAGAAAAGCGGTGAATGAACCAATACCGGTGGATGAGACATAATTCAGCCCCCCGCAGTGGAAGATCAGCCGGGTATACCCTTCATCAATAACCCGTTGTACTTGTTTTTGAAAGAAATTGGAATTGTAGGTATCAATATATCCGGTAAGGCTCAGTTGAAGACAATGCTCCAATTCATCTACTTCCTTCAATTTTATCGAAAGGCTTTCATCTTTTTCATCGTCAAAGCCGGAAATAATATCGTCATTTTCCATAACATTTCCTCTGTAGACTATTTTACCATAATTATTGGAAGAATCATACTATTATGTCAAGCGCCCGCAGAGCCCCGCAGAGGTTATCCCAGTAAATAGACCCGCAGCTTGGCTATAACTTCTTCCAAATTCAGCGGTTTTCCCAGGTGGTTATCCATGCCTGCTTCCAGACATTTTTCAATATCTTCCTTGAATACATTCGCGGTCATGGCGATAATCCGTATGTGTGTGGCATTCGGATGATCCAGCGCCCGAATACGGCGTGTCGCCTCATAACCGTCCATTTCGGGCATCTGTATATCCATGAGAATCAAATCATACTTTTCCGGCGCTTCGCTGAATTTGCGGACAGCTTCCGCCCCGTTTTCCGCGCAGTCTATCTCCAGCTTCGTCGGCTCAAGCAGCGCCATCACAATTTCGCGGTTGATTTCCACATCTTCCGTCAGCAGTATACGCCGCCCCGCGAAGATGCCCTCAATATCCTCCTGCTTTTCTTCCACCTGCGCTCTCAGGCCCAGGGATTCGCTTATAACATCCGCAATGGCGGACGGGAACAGAGGTTTGGACAGGAATCTATCAACTCCCGCTTCCTTTGCTTCTGTGGCAATCATACTCCATTCCGCGGCGGATATCATAATCACCACGCCCTTAGCAGATACCCGCGACTTCAACTCATGGGCCAGTTGTATACCATCCATACCCGGCATTTTCCAATCTACAAAATAAATATGGTAGGCTCCGTTCCGCTCCACGATACCGAGCGCTTCCTCTCCGCTTAAGGCGGTATCGCACACTAATACGCCAAACCCCTGCATAATTTCCTTAAAATAGTCAAGGATTTCCGGATCATCATCTACTGCCATAATACGGACATTTTTCCAATTAGCATTGCGTACCAGCAGCCCGCGTTCTTTCACCGCGCCGCGCTTTACCTGTATCGTAAAGGTAAAAACAGCTCCTTTTCCAAGCTCGGACTCAATCCATATCCTGCCGCCCATCAGTTCCACGATGCTTTTGGAAATCGCAAGGCCCAACCCCGTGCCGCCGAATTTCCGCGTCGTACTGGACTCAGCCTGCTCAAATGACATGAACAGCTTTTCCTGCTGTTCATGGTTAATGCCGATTCCGGTGTCGCTTACCGAAATCTGTATGGTGCAGACATCATCTTTTTCCTCCACAAAGCGCGCGACAAGACTGATGGAACCTTCTTCGGGCGTAAATTTAATCGCGTTTCCCAAAAGGTTGGCAATTACCTGCGCCAGCCGCTGATCATCCCCTACCAGGACTCTGGGGATAGCCTGATCGATGTATACCGTGAATTTTTGCCGCCTTTCATCCACGCGGAAATTGACGACATTCACCACCCGCTGGAGCATCTTCTCAAAATCGAACTCCGCCGGAACGAGCTCAAACTTGTTGGCTTCGATTTTGGACATATCCAGAACATCGTTAACTACGCCGAGCAAGTGATTGGAAGCGTCTTCTATTTTTGTAAAACAATAATCCTTGCGTTCAGCGTCAGAAGCGGTTTTTCCGATAGATGTCATGCCGATAATGGCGTTCAACGGCGTGCGTATCTCGTGGCTCATATTGGCCAAAAAAGCGCTTTTGTGCCTTGACTCTGTATCCGATTTGTTCCTTGCCGCGTCAAGGCGAATCAAAATCAGGATCAACACTACCGCAAGAATTGCACCTAATGCGCCGAGGACAAAAATCATACTTGTTACGCTTTGATAATATGGACCTTTTGGAGTTACAAGGCCCAGATACCAGCCATTTGAGAGCGTCCGGAAAAAAGCGACCGCGCTTTCGTTTCTGTAGGATATTACCGGGCGTTCTGAAACATCCTTCCCGTCCCTCAATTCATCCACAAAAACCGCAATGGTAACATTCAGGTCGTATAAATACCTGCCCACAAAATCATGATTGGGGTGGGCGATCATTACCAAATCCCGGTCAAGCAGCATCCCGTAGCCGCCCTGAGCCAGCGCTGTTTCAACGACTTCTCTTCCCAGTGCGTTAACCATTGTACGAAGACCGGCAACGCCCAGTCGGCGGCCTTCATCATCAAAAATGCAGCACGAGTATATAAGGAATGCCTCTCTGTTGTTAATATCCCCGTACTCTATCGTTTCAACGACATCTCCGTATGCCGCAATGGCATCTTTATACCAGAGAGAATTTACAGGGTCAAAATTTACCGGCTGATCCCAGTCAAGACTGGTTATAAAAGCCGGCCCGCCAGGAAGCGTTTCAAAATAACCGGCAAGGCCGTTAAAACTTATACCGTGCCTTTGGCTTGAAGAAAGCTGATTGGATATATTATCAAGATAAGTCTGTATACCTCGCTCATCATCGCCGTTCAAAATCATACTGCGTAATGCCCATGAGGCAATTTCCAGCGGCATCTTATACTCCAGCAGACTGGTCTCAAGGCTGGCCTTTTGAAAAGCAAGCACTGTCTCGGTATTGTGTATCAAATGACCATGTACAATTCTGTTCATAAATGCGTCGCTTAAAACAGCCATCGCCAGAAACGCGAGTATTGTAAACAGCACTTGCGCGGGCAGCGGACCACTTGGTATTATTTTTTTAAAATTACGCATAATCGGCATTGGTTCTCCCCTAGTTTCCATCCCTGCGGAACAAATACGTACGCAACACTGTTATTACATCATCAAAGTCAAGCGGCTTTCCGACATGACCATTCATACCGGCCTCCAGACATTTTTCAACATCTTCCCGAAATACATTAGCGGTCATGGCAATAATCGGGATAGTTGCGGCCTGGGGAACATCCAGCGCCCTGATGCGGCGCGTTGCCTCATAACCGTCCATTTCAGGCATCTGCACATCCATGAAAATCATATCATATTTTTGGGGTGACTCTCTGAATTTACGGACAGCATCAACCCCATTCTCAGCGCAGTCTATTCCCAACTGCGTCGGCTCAAGCAGCGCTATCACAATCTCGCGGTTAATCTCCACATCTTCGGCCAGCAATATATGCCGTCCCGCGAAAAGATTTACAGTATCCGGCTTCACTTCTTCCTCCTGTATTTGCTCCAGTCCCAGGCAGTCGTTTATAACATCAACGATAGAAGACGGGAACAGGGGCTTGGACAGAAATTTATCAACTCCCATTTTTTTCGCTTCTTCTTCGATCACGCTCCATTGAGCGGCGGAAATCATAATCACCACCGGATTTCCGGAAACGGATGTCCGCGCCTTCAGTTCGCCTGCCAGTTGCATACCGTCCATACCTGGCATTTTCCAGTCCACAAAATAAACATTATAAGCGCCGTTCTGTTCAACAGATTTGAGTGCTTCCTCGCCGCTAATGGCAGTATCACAGTATACATCGTATTCCTGCATGATTTCCTTAAAATACGTTAAAATATCCGGGTCGTCATCCACCGCCAGAATACGCAGATTACCCCAATTTATACTGCGAGTCAAAAGCCTCTGCTTTTTCCCGGCGGCCTCCTTCGCTTGAATAGTAAACGTAAATTTCGAACCTTTTTCAACATCCGACTGGACCCATATTGTTCCACCCATCAGTTCAACAATGCTTTTGGAAATCGCAAGGCCAAGCCCCGTACCTCCGAATTTGCGCGTCGTACTGGTCTCGGCCTGCTGAAATGAATTGAACAGACGCTGCTGCTGCTCAGGACTAATTCCTATTCCCGTGTCGCTTACCGCAATTTGAATGGTACACAGACCGTTTTCTTTTCCCAGAAACTTCGCGTCAAGACTGATGGAACCATTTTCGGGAGTGAATTTAACCGCATTACCCAAAAGATTTGTTATGACCTGATCCAGCCGCTGATCGTCCCCTATCAGATTTCCGGGAATGGCCTTGTCAATATGCACTGTAAATTTTTGCTGTTTTTCATCCACACGGAAACTCATAACATCCACAGCCCGCTGAAGCATTTTCTCGAAATTAAACTCCACCGGTGAAAGTTCAAACTTTCCGGATTCGATTTTGGACATATCCAGAATATCATTGATCACGCCGAGCAGATGCGTTGACGCATTCTGTATCTTGGAAAAGCAATAATCCTTTCGCTCGGCATCGGCGGCTGATTGTCCCAGAGTGGTCATGCCGATAATGGCGTTCATCGGAGTGCGTATCTCGTGGCTCATATTGGCAAGAAAAGCCGATTTCGCGCGGGATGCGCTCAGCGCCTGTTCTTCCATTTCCCTGCGCTGGGTTACGTTACGCGACACTCCCAGCAATCCGGTTATACAGCCGTTCTGTACCATCGGAACTTTAATTGTTTCAAAAATCTGGGTAGTACCGCCGGGCGCGGGTACATTTTCATCTATTACAAACATCCGGTTCCCGGCAATAACTTTCCGGTCCCATTCATTGTACTGTCCGGCTATTTCGGCTGATACTCCAAGAGCGTCTATATCGGTTTTCCCGATAATATCTTTCTCACAAACCGAAAAATTATCCTCAAAAGCTTTATTGCATCGTGTATAACGAAAATTGGTATTCTTGCAGAAAATCATATCGGGAATCGCGTCAAACGCCGCCGTAAGCGTTGCGGTCTCAAGCGCGAGCTCATTTGTCCGTTTCTGCACGAGTTTTTCAAGCCGCTTTCCCATACGGCGGTTTCTCTGAAATAAAACAAGCAGGAAAACGCTTGAAAGTAAAAACGCAAACGCTCCCGCAAGCCAGGGAAGTCGATCATGCACCAGCTTCATCCGGTAATCATAGGTTCTGCGCATCCACTGCCCTGATATTCCCGCTGTATCAATTACCGAAAGCGTCTTGTCTACGATAGAGCAAATAACGGCTTTGTCCCTGTTGAATCCAAAAGTGGAATTAAAGGGCATATCGAAGATAACATTAATTTTGTAACCGGGAAGCTCACGATAATTTGACAGACTGAGGAACTGGTGCTGACTTGTCACCATCATGTCAATTTCGCCATTTTCCAAAGCGGTAAAGGCGAGTTCCGTGCCTTCATATTCCACCGTATTTATGTGGCTGGGAAACCAGCTTCGGAACAGTTCGGCATGAGCAGTACCTCTGGCTAACCCCACCTTTACATATAATATCTCATTGATATTTACATTGGGGTGTTCCGATCTGGATATGAGTACGTTATAATCCGCCATAATTACGGTATCCGGCCACAGAAAGCGGTTCTTTCGATCTTCGGAACGGATCAACTCGGTAACCATTGATATTTCTCCGTCCTCAAGCATTTTCAATAAATCAGGCCACTCCGTCTGCGTGTTATTAACAATATTAAAAGACAGACCGGTAAGCTTCTGCACTTCATCTAACACGTCAAAGGCAATTCCCTGCCAGCTTCTTTCACGGATATTGTAAAAGCTGACCGGATAATTATCATATTCAGCCCCAAGCCGTACAACAGGATTTTTTTGTATGAACGCCTGCTCCTCTGCGGTGAGCCGCGTTAACAGCTTGTACTTTGTGTACTCCCGGTGTCCCTGATTGTAGAGTTCTGTCAAATTGCGAATATAACCGTTTTCCAGCGCTTTTTGTACAATCGAGATAACAGGCTCAAGTTCAGGATTAAATGTTGTAAGGGAAACCGGGCCGTAAACCAGAGGCAAAAAATCCGAAGTTATCACATTGCCGTAAACATCAAACGCGGCTTCAATAATGCCTTCTTCTATCAGAGCGTCGGCTTCTCCATTACTAAGCATTCTGTAAACAGTATCGTTATCCCTTACCTCGAAAATTTCAAACTCTTCATACCCAATCACAGAAACGATATTCTTAAGCGTAGTAGAGCCTTCATATACGACAAAGCGCAGGGGACGGATAGCCGCTATTTCCGAAAAATGCCTTGCGCCTTCAAGCCGGAAATATTTCAATGAGCGTTCGGCAATGGCATCGGTCATAAAAAAAATCTTCCGGCGTTCATCGGTGGGCGTTATGTCTCCGGTAAAATCAATGAGGCCGTCTTCCATTCCAGGAATTATTTCTCCCCACTGAAAAATCCGGTGAATAAACGGAATGTCAAAAAGTTCTGTAAGCCATGCGCAAAACATGGCGGAATAGCCCCCTGTTTTGCCGTTTGCAAGATAAAAGGCCTCGGTACTGGAAACCGAGCCATAAATAAATTCGTATTTTTGTTCCCGCAGTTTTTCAATGGCCCTGATTTCCTCATCCGTCACGCCGGGAATATCACGGAACGATGTATATTCAAGCAAGTCGCCGCTTCTGTTCCCGGTTGATTTTCCGCAGCCCGAAAACATAGCCAAGAGTATGGCCGTAAGTATCAGGCATATCATCTTGTTGACTATTCGCATACAAACCCCTTGTTATTTAATATCTAAATTTATCAAAAAAAGTAGAAAAATGACAGCCTTCATTTTGATATTTTCAGAATTTAATCCGTTACTTCGTCTATATTGACATTCAGGCGCACTTCCTGCACCGTTATTATCAAGGAGAATTTATGCCGCAAACTGAAACAGTCCGTATTCCCGCACGCTCAGAGGCAGCGCGGGCGGACACCTGGGACCTTTCCAAACTGTTCGCCGATGACGCGGCCTGGAACGAAGGGCTTGCCGCTTTTGAAAAAATGGCGGAAAAGATTCCGTCTTTTCAGGGAACGCTGGGAAAATCAGCCGAAAGCCTTGCCGCTTATCTGGATTTTTCACGGGACCTGGGCATTCTTGGCGAGCGGCTGAACTATTACGCCGAATTGCGGCAGACCGAGGACGAAGGCTGCGGCATAGCGCGGACAATGGGCGGCAAAATCACTATGGCTGAAGCAAAGGCCCATGCCGCCGCCGCGTGGGAAGATCCGGAAATTCTCGCCATTCCCGAACCGGCCATGGAACAGTTTCTTGCCCATCCCCGCATTGCCGATTACCGGATTTATTTGCAGCGAACCCTGCGCTACCGTCCCCATATTTTGAGCGATAAAGAAGAACGAATCATCGCCCTTCATGCCGAAGGGGAAGGAGTCCCTCATGACGCTTTTTCGGTACTGACCAATGTTGATTTTGATTTTGGCGTTGTTGATACTGAAAAAGGAAAACAGCCCCTTTCCCAGTCTACATGGTCAGTGTTCATGGAAAGCCCTGATCGCGATCTGCGCCGCCGCGCCTACGAAGCGTTTTATGCCTGTTTTGAAACCCACAAAACAACGCTGGCAAGCCTCTACTCAGGTTCGGTGAAACAGGATGTGATCAAGGCGCGGGTCAGGGGTTATGGATCAGCGCGGGCAGCGGAACTGTTTCCCGATAATGTAAGCGAGACGGTATATGACAACCTTATCGCAACAGTCGGCAAAAACCTTGATGCCCTACACCGCTATTACAAGCTGCGTAAACAGGCGCTTAAACTGGCGGAACTGCGGCATTACGACGTGTACGCGCCGCTGGTGCAATCGGTAAAAAAGAAAACAAGCTGGAATGAAGCGGTTGATCTCATTTCCGCGGCCCTTGCCCCGTTAGGCGATGAGTATGTTTCTGTTCTGCGCGGCGGGCTTTTGGGCCGCTGGGCTGACCGCTACGAGAACAAGGGTAAGCGTTCCGGCGCTTTTTCCGCCGGAAGCTTCACAGGCGATCCCTATATATTGATGAACTATAAAGAGGACAGCATCCGCGATGTATTCACCCTTGCCCACGAAGGCGGTCATTCAATGCATTCATGGTACTCGGCGCGGTCAAATCCCTTTATGCACTACAGTTATACGATATTTGAAGCCGAGGTTGCCAGCACTTTTAACGAGGAACTCCTGTTCCGCCACCTTGAGCAGCACGCGGACAGCCCGGAAATGAAACTGTATTTGGTCAACAAGCGGGCCGATGATCTGCTCGCCACCCTGTACCGTCAAACCATGTTCGCCGAATTTGAAAAGATAAGCCACAGCCTTGAGGAAAGCGGCACGCCCCTGACCGTGGAAGTCCTCCGCGCCGAATACCGCAAGCTGCTGGAAAAATATTTTGGCCCGCAAATGGTGTTTGAAGCGGCAAGCGATCTGGAGGGCCTGCGGATTCCCCACTTCTACCGGGCATTCTATGTGTATAAATACGCCACCGGCATTTCCGCTGCCTTAGCTCTGGCGG
>JAIRUN010000108.1 GCA_031254365.1 Treponema sp.
GCGCTGCGTCTGGCTTTTCAGTATGACGCGAAAATCATCATTGAAGAATTCATCCGGGGCAGGGAACTGGAATGTGCGGTGCTGGGTAATGAAAATCCTGCGGCTTCGGTTGTAGGAGAGGTCATCTCCTCCCATGAATTTTATTCCTATGACGCGAAATATCTGGACGAAAAAGGCGCTGCTCTGAAAATCCCCGCGCAGATAGATCAAGAAATCGCAGAGCGGATTCAGGAACTTTCAGTACAGACTTTTCAAACCCTTTGCTGTGAGGGCCTTTCCCGCGTGGATTTTTTTCTGCGGGATGACGGCGAGGTACTGGTGAACGAGATCAACACCATGCCGGGTTTTACCGCAATCAGCATGTACCCCAAACTCTGGGAAGCCAGCGGTATTGGCTATACGGAACTTATCAGCCGCTTGATTGATCTGGCCATTAGCCGTTTTGAAAAAGAGCGCAATCTGAAAACCGATGTAACAGGCGGCGGATGATATGAAAATAAAAATACCGTATCTTTTAACCGTCATTATTTCTATTCTGCTTATTTTTTTGGGCCATAAAATAGCGGTAAACGATCTGTTTGACTTTCAGGCATTTTCACCGGAAGTTGTCAGTGCGAAGGTGCAAAGTGTTATCGAACGAGTTAGTCCGGATGATGGTCTTGGTGGATTTATGCCTATGCTGGGTGATAAAATAATTTTTGAAGCGATAATAACAAATGGGGAACGAAAAGGAGAAGTTGTTACAGCCGCACAAAATTTCAGCGGTTACTCACGGGTTACGGCGAAAGAAACCGGCAAAGGCGATTCGGTTCTTTTAATCAACATGAATGATGAATGGTATTTCAACGGATATATACGGACAAATAAACTGATGGGATTGGGAATATTGTTTATCCTGTGCCTTTTGATTTTTGGCGGCAAGAAGGGTTTTAATACCGTTCTCTCTCTTGCGTTAACCTGCGGAGCGGTTTTTGCCGTTTTTATTCCATCAATACTTTCAGGAAAGAATATTTATATAATGTCTATACTTGTATGCGCCTATACAATAATCATGACGCTTTTAATTGTGATTGGGTTTAATAAAAAATCGCTTGCCGCGGCGACGGGCTGTCTGGGCGGTCTTGGGGTATCGGGAATAATCACTGTCATAATGGACAAGGTTTTGCTTTTAACGGGAATCGTTGATGAACATTCGCGGTATCTGGCGAATCTTCCGGTTGAAAATCCAATTAACCTGAGGGCGATAATTTTTGCCGGTATCATTATAGGCGCGATGGGCGCTGTTGAAGATGTGGCAACGTCACTGGCGTCTTCATTATGGGAAATAAAAGAGAAAGCGGAAAAAATAAAATTCGAAACGCTGTTCCGTTCAGGTCTGACCATTGGCCGCGACATAATGGGCAGTATGGCAAATACGCTTATCCTTGCATATATCGGCAGCTCATTGTCAGCTGTTCTGATTTTAAGTGTATACTCAGGTTCGCTTTTTGCCTTGTTTAATATGGAAATGATAGTTGTGGAAATTTTGCAGGCCCTGATAGGCAGTTTGGGGATTTTATTCGCAATGCCGCTGACCGCTTTTTTCTGTTCGGTTTTTTATCTGAAAAAAACTATCGTACAAACCTGAGAAGGCTTTGATCCACCCAAAGGATAATCCTGCTGCCGGGCGCGGGAGGATTCATCCGTTTTCCCGCGTTAAGTTCAAAGGGGATGGGTTCTGCAGAATTGGCTGCGGCTTCTCCGGGGCTCTGTCCGTTTTCCCAAGTGTCAAGGAGCAGCTTTAATATCAGACTCTTGCCCTCAAATAGAGAGCCTGTGAACAAGGCGTTAAACGATTTCTGTCCCACCCTGCCTGAATCCTCAAAAAAGATTGCGTCCTCAGGAATAAAAATTTTTGAATTATGAGGATCAAATTCTGAACCATGTGGAACTGTAAGGATGCCCAGCGGAGAGGACACTTCAACGCCGCTTTTGCGTTCCCCGGCAATTGTGCAGGGCAGCACCTGACCCGCGCCAAAGAACCGGGCAGCGATTTCCGTTTTCGGCGCAAGGAGAATATCCCTTCCGAGGCCGGTCTCAATGATACGCCCGTCTGACATAAGGGCGACACGGTCTCCCAGCATTACGGCCTCTTCCTGATCATGGGTAACAAAAATGCAGGGCGCGTCGCGTCCATAGGATGCGTTTGAATTGGAAAAATTCGAAGTATTCCGTATTTCAAGAAACTCCCGGCGCAGACTTTTCCTCAACGGCGCGTCCAGACTTGAAAAGGGTTCGTCCAGCAGCAATGCTTTGGGGTTTGATGCCAGCGCTCTGGCAATGGCGACCCGCTGGCGCTCGCCGCCTGAAAGCGTGTCGATGCGTCTTGACGCATAACCTGAAAGACGAACCATATCCAGTGTCTCTTCAATAATCCGGCGGCGTTCTTTTCGCCTAACGCCCTTGATATACAGGCCGTAGGCTATGTTTGCGCCGACGTCCAAATGGGGAAACAGGGCCAAATCCTGAAACACCACGGAAATATTTCGCCGGTACGCAGGCAGACCGGTAACATCCTCTCCGTTAATAGACACCAGCCCTGATTCCGGCTCAACAAGACCGGCTATAAGGTTAAGCGCAGTAGTCTTGCCGGAGCCGGAAGGCCCCACAAGGGCAAGGGTTTTTCCAGGGTTCACAAAAAGGTCAAGCGAAACCGAAAAATCTCCGTATGTTTTTTTGAGGGCTTTGACCTTAAGCATATTTTTTTTTCCCGGTTTCCGAAAGGAGGAAACACGCGGCGCAGCCCAATATCAGCAGGGTTCCCGCGGCGCAGGCCGTACCGTAACGGTAAGCCCCTACGGCCCGGTAAATATAAAGCGGCAGGGTTTCCCAGCCTTCCATGCCAAGCATCATCACCGCGTTGAGTTCACCGAGGCTCAGGGCTGCGGCAAAACCCCAGGCCGAGCGTATGCGGGGAAGGGAGAGGGGAAGGGCTGTTGTCAAAAGTCCGCGCAAAGGCCCCGCGCCAAAAACCGAAGCCGCGCTCAGGATATTAGCCGGAAGGGAACGGAAGCCCTCTGAGATAAAATTGAACGCGAAAGGAAGAGCGCTGACTGCGTGAAGTATCACCAGCGCCAAAGGAGCGCGGGAAAAGTTTCTGCCGTAGAGGATGATCCAGCCCAGCCCCAGAACAATGCCGGAAGACACAATAGGAGCGGCTGCAAAAAACCGGACGATATTCGCCCCTGCTGAATTAAGCCTGCCTTGCTCTTCAAGAAGTTTCACCGAACCTGCCGCGAGAACCGCCAGGATGCAGGATGTTGTCGCGGAAAAAAAGGCCAGCGTCAGGGAACGACCAAGCGCGGGCAGACAAGTGTCGCCTAACGATTGCCACCACCTGAGGCTCAAAACCTGAGCCGCTGAACGGGACGGTCTGTACAGCAGGGACTCTAGCGGTATGGAGAGAAGGGGGCCAAGTATAAAGAAAGCCATTACAAGGCAGTAAACAATCATAATGACCCGCGATACTGGAGACCGTCGGCCTGTTTCTATTCTTTCATGGACATCAGTTTTTATCATTCGGGATTTTTTTCCGAAAAACGCATAGGTCAGAAAAAGGGAAACCGCGATGAGGGTTTCCACAAGGGCCAGAGCCGCAGCATTGTGGTAATTCAGAAAGATTCTTGCGTGGCGGTAGATTTCCACAGCCAGCGTGGTAGAGGCCGGGCCGCCACCCAGAACCAGCACAACCGCGAAACTGGTAAAACAGTACAGAAACACCAGCAGAATCGCGGACATGAGGCTGGGAATAGCAAGGGGCAGAAGCACCGTAAGCGCAGTCTTTATTGGGGAGGCCCCCATGCTGGCAGCAGCGGGAGCGTAGGCCCTGCGCGCCCTGCCTAAGCCGTCCCCCACAAGGCGTATCACCAGAGGGAAATTGAAAAAACCGTGCGCCAGAATAATGGCTTGTGGCTTGTACAGAATCCTGAAAGGGCCTTCAGCCGCTCCGGTCATGCTTATGAAAATCCGGTTCACCCAGCCAGAGTTCCCGAAAAAAAGCACGAAGCCCAAAACCACAAGTATTGAGGGCATGGCAAAGGGAACAGCCGTAAGGGTTCTGAGGATAGGGGCGAAACGTGAACGGCTGTTTCCGATGAACCATGCGCCCGGAAGCCCCAGAGCCAGCGAAACAAGCACGCTGAGAAACGCCTGCTTTAAGGTAAAAAGCGTTACGCTAAAGAGGGCGGCGTTTTCCCAAACTGTTACTGCATTGCCGCCCCGCGCTAAAAGCGCGTGTACCAAAGGCGCGAAGCTCGCGCCATAAGGCAGCACAAACGCAAAGGCCGCTGCCAGAACCGGCAGCAGCGCCAAAAGCCATACAGCCGGATACCGGCTCATCGCAT
The DNA here is from genome assembly GCA_031254365.1 of Treponema sp. Taxonomy (GTDB): domain Bacteria; phylum Spirochaetota; class Spirochaetia; order Treponematales; family Breznakiellaceae; genus WQXQ01. The sequence continues at coordinate 4,383 of JAIRUN010000108.1, forward strand.
TAGAGCGGCCCATTCGTTAAGTTCCGCTTCAGACACAGGGTCGGGCAAAAGCGGCTTATCGCTTTTTGGATTGATCCTGAAAGAAGTCGGCAGCGGAATATCAGTAACCGGGTACATCCAGTTCGTTAGGGGAATGATGCTCTGGAAATCAGGGCTCAGCATAAAATCAAGAAAGCGTTTCGCGTTGTCTTTATTTTTTGCCGCGGCCAAAAGACCGGCAACTTCGATTTGCAGGGGATGGCCGTTAGTAAAAATCGCCGCCTTGTACTGCTCGGTATCTTCGTACTCAAGATGGTAGGCGGGGCTTGTGGTGTAGGAAAGAACCATAGGCGCTTCCCCTCTGGTAAAAAGCCCGTAACCGGAACTCCAGCCTTCGGCAACAGTGAGGATGGAAGGCCGCAGCCGCCTCCAGTAATCCTGCCAGCCTGGACCGTAAACTTCTTTTACCCAGCCAAAAAAACCCAGCCCCGGAGATGACGTGCGGGGATCCAAAAGAATAAGACTTTGCCTGAAATGTGGCGCGGTTAATTCTTCAAGGCTTTTGGGCGGAACGGGCAGTTTTTCAGAATCGTATACAATGGCGAAGTAGCTGTAATCAAAGGGAGTTAGACGAAAACCCGCATCCAGCACAAGCTCGCTGAAAATATTTTCAGCACCAGCAGGACGATACGCTTCAAGCAGCCCTGAATCAAGAACACGCGGCGCAAGATTCTGATCCACTCCCAGAATAATATCCGCGCCGGAATCTTTTCCTTCCAGCAGAAGTTTGGACACAATTTCTCCCGCGTCTCCAGGACTTACCCAGATAATTTTTACTCCGGTCTTTTCCTCAAAGATACTGGCAACATCCGGACCCGGCCCCCACTCGGAATTAAAGGAGTCGTAAGTCCAGATTACAAGTTCTTTACCGGAACTCGCGCCTTCCGCAGCCTTTTCCTTCCTACAGGAGTTAAACACAAATAGAGACAGAACTAATAAAACGGTGATAAAGAGAATCTTTCTGGATTTGCTGATTTTTTTCATGAGCATATCCCTCCGCCGGCATTATCCGGATCAGGTTCTACGGGTGTAATCTCAGGCTTCGCGTTTGACAAACGTTCCACCACCCCGGTTTAGTTTGATTCAAACAAAGTTGAATACGAAA
>JAIRUN010000132.1 GCA_031254365.1 Treponema sp.
CAATCAGCCGCTCGACCTCGGCCCTGCCTTCGGCATAACCCTCTGTTCTGCCCGCTTCCCTGCCCTGATCCAGCGCTTCCTTCCGCTCGGCTTCAAGGGTACTGCGGACTTCGGATTCAATCTCCCTGGCCTTTTGCTGCGCCTCGGCAACTATCTTCTGCGCATCTTCACGGGACTGTGCCATGAGCGCTTCCGCATCCGTTTCCCTTTGATGCAGTTCCAGATCGGCGGCTTCTCTGGCTTTCACTACAATGGCTTCGGCATCATCCTTTGCGGCCTGAATCATCGCCTCACGTTCAGATTCCCATTGAGCCTTGAATTCTTCCGCTTCCCGGTGCAGATCATCGGCGGTAGGGCCGGTATATTCCTCTACCTCCTCCGCTTCCGCTTCTTCCTCCATCTGGACAAGATGGGCAAGATCCGGAAGATCGGTCGGAGCCTTGAGGTTTATCTTTTCAGCGAGAACAGTAAGCTCGACTGGTCTGAATACTGCCTTTGCCATATATCAACCTCGTTATACAACCATCTCGTCTTCGCCGGGGCGGGCAACCACGATCTCTCCGGTGTCCTCAAGATGACGTATAATGGATACGATCTTTTGCTGTGCTTCTTCAACATCCTTCAGGCGTACCGGCCCCATATACTCCATATCTTCCTTGAGCATAGCAGCGGCACGTTTGGACATATTCCTGAAAATCTTGTCCTGCACTTCGGTATCCACCGACTTGAGCGCCTTGGCCAGTTCCTGTGAGTCCACTTCCCGCATAACCTTCTGAATGGCCCGGTCTTCAAGCATAACAATATCTTCGAACACGAACATCCGTTTCTTGATCTCTTCGGCAAGTTCCGGATCGTCATCTTCCAGCGCCTCGATGATCTGCTTCTCGGAAGCCCGGTCAACAAGGTTAAGAATATCAACGATACTCTCAACGCCGCCTGCGGCGGTGTAATCTTCACTGGACAGGCTGGAAAGTTTTTTCTCCAGTACCCGCTCAACTTCACGAAGCACTTCAGGGCTTGTGCGATCCATGGTGGCGATACGCCGGGCCACATCGCTCTGCACCTCGTGGGGCAGATTCTGTAAAATAACCGAAGCCTTGTTCGGCTCAAGGTAGGCCAGAATAAGGGCGATGGTCTGGGGATGTTCCTGCTGAATAAAGTTCAACAAATGCGCCGGATCGGTGCGGCGGATAAAATCAAAGGGACGCACCTGAAGGCTTGAAGTCAGACGATTGATGATCTCGATAGCCTTTTGGCTTCCCAGAGATTTCTCCAGCAGTTCCCGTGCATAGTCAATACCGCCCGTGGAAATAAACTGGTTGGCTACCATCAGTTCCTGGAATTCCTGGAGGATGGCATCCTTCTGTTCGGCATCTATGGTTTCAAGACGGGCGATTTCAAAGGTGAGGGTTTCAATTTCATCTTCACGCAAAAATTTGAATATTTCCGCTGAAAGCTCCGAGCCGATAGTAACGAGGAAAACAGCGGCTTTCTGCCGTCCGGTAAAATCCTTCGCACCTTTTTTCTTGGAACCGCCTGAGGAGGCTCCGCTTGCAGCGCTTGACTTTGCCATTTGTTACTCCTCCACCATCCATGTTCTGATAAGCTGGGCACATTCTTCAGGATGTTCCTTTGCTATATTGATCACAGATTCCATCAGCTCCATGCGGGCGCGCTCTTCCACAGAGATGGACACGTCCACACCTTCCTGTTCCGCCTCGGCCATAGCGCTTTCCCGCAGGGCCTGTTCGCGCCTGGCGCGCTCTTCTTCGGCAAGCCGTCTGCGGCGCTCTATGTCCCGCGCCACCATTCTGAATATTATAAAACCAATTAACAGTAATGTCAAACCGCAGACAAATATTATTATGGTGGTCTGGAATTGCTTTTGTCTGAAATACGCGGCATCCTCATCCTGAAACTGCAATGTCCGGTCAAATGGTATGTTCTGAACCGTTACTGAATCGCCCCATGCCGTCTTGTAGCCAATGGCATTCTGTATCCAATCCCTTGCCTGACGGAGTTGTTCTTCCGGAACCGGAATATATTCCCGTTCAATGCTGTTATCAGGCAGGAGTACAGGATTTCCCTTTTCATCGTATTTCCATTTCCATCTACCGTCAATGTTAACTGAAACCGTTACGCGCTCAATCTGGGGACTGCGATCTTCCTGCGTTATCTGGCGGTTGAGTTCTTCATTTTGGGTATTGGTCTCCTGTGTCATCCTTCCATAGAGGTTTGACATATCCCTGAAAGCCGGGGGAGTCTGGCCTTCAACACCGGCAGGCCCTTCTGGATTATAGCCCGTTCCTTCCCACTTGGTGGTGGATGTAGTGCTTGAGCGGGTAATGGATTCAGCCAATTCTGAGTCGTCATAGGGCAGTCCGGGGGTACGGGGCCTGATGGTAATGGGGAAGTATTCTTCGATATCAACGACCTTTTTGGACATATCCATATCGATCTTGATATTAAGATCACGGACACGATCAACGGAAAAAGTTTGCTGCAGCGCCCGTAATACATCGGCCCGGTACTTGGCCTCCAGAGTCTGAATGAGCTTGTTTTCCCTGTCGATAATATTGAGCCTGTCCATTGCCGCCATTCCGGTAAAATCATTGAGGACAAGCCCGCTCTGATCGGTAATAACAATATTTTCATCCTTGAGGCCCTCAACGGCGAATTTGAGTATTTTTTGTATGCCCTCGACCTTTTTACGGTTCGTCGCAATGTCGCTGCCCGGTTTGGGAATGATGATTACGCTGGCGGTTACCGGATTCTGATCCGAGCGGAATAGCTCCCGCTCCGGAAACACGAGGCTGACATTGGCATCGTCTACATCGTCAACGGCCTTGATATGATCGGTGATCATCTGGGTCTGTGCCCGGCGGAAATTCACATTCCGCTCAAAGTCGGTAATGGTCCAGCGCTCACGGTCAAATATCGCCCAGGGATCAATGCCCGATGGAATGAGGTCTTCCCGTATGAGTATCGCCCTCATGCGCCGGGCAATGCTCTCATCTGGAACCTGCACCATGTTGTTTGAGGTAACATTAACCTTTACCCCTTCCTGATTGATCCGCAGCACAATGCGATCCAGCGCCGCTTCATCCCGGATCGGAGCGTCGATAACCGGAACCAGAGTAGGCGCGGAAGATACGCTGAACAGGGTAATGACTCCGGCAACAGCCGCAATACCTATCCCTGCCAGGATGATCCGCTGCGTCATGCTCCATTTGCCCCACAGCCCCTTGATGTGTTCGATAATTTTTTTCAGGAAATCATTCATTGTCCCCTCCCCCTGATATATGTACTATCTTGTATTGATCAAATCTCTCCATCCCTGTACCAGACGGCTCAGTATGTTCCTCGTAATGTTAAGTGACATACTGGCCTCGGCCTGCGCGATGGTTATATCGTGAATATCCACCGAATCGGGATTGATTATAGCCTCACGCTGAAGGCTGCTGACGGATTGCTGCGCGCCTGAAACCTTGTCCAGAGCCTGAAGCATGGCGTGTTCAAAAGTATCTGCTCCGGTGATCCCTTCCGCGCCGATCTTTTTTTCCAGTGAAATAATATTATTTCCGCTGCCGACATAAGGGCTGTCTATTGGCCCCATGTGCTTCGGATGAGTGCGAAGCATTGCGGTCTGATAATTCTTCACATCGCCGGTAAACGCTTCGTTATTAAAAATAGTCATCTATCCCTCCCCTTGTGTGTTACTATCTGCCGCCAATGTCCAGCGCACGCTGAAACATGGCCTTTGATCCCTCAATTATAGAGGCGTTTGCCTCATAAGACCTGGATGCGGAGATCATGTCCACCATCTCGGTAACAATATCGACATTGGACAATTCCACGTAACCCTCACGGGGGCCGGTTTTGATCGCGTCCGGGTGAGTCGGGTCCCAGCGCAGGGGATTCTCCGTGGCAAAATCCTTTTGAATCTCCATAACCCGTACCCCGCGTCCGATCCCGTTGTCCATGGACTGCGGAAGAAAGGGTGAACGCCAGTAGGGGCTTTCCACCCTCGGCCTCATGATTACCCGGCTTCTCCTAAAGGGGCCGCCTTCATCAGTCCTTGTGGTATTCACGTTTGCCATGTTATCTGAAATTACATCCAGACGTACCCGGTCAGCGCTTAATCCGGTGGCGGCTATGTTAATCGAACTAAAAATCCCCATATTTATTCCTTATCCTTCTTTCTTCACTTTTAATTCCTCAGCACCTGATTTACCTGGCTGAACTCAAATGTCGCGGCCTGGGCCAACATCATATAAGTCATCTGATTTTGCACCGAAAGCATCAATTCCTGCTCAGGATCAACATTGTTTCCGTTGTTGTTATAGGTACTGGTATAGTCCAGTACCCGGCGAATCTGCACGTCCCGGTAATCCCGTTCCTTCCAGTTGGAAATGTGTTTGGAATTGGTCAGAGTCAGTTCCAAAGCAGGCCTCTGTTTTTCCGTGTCCAATGCCCTTTTTAACTCACTTTCAAAATTCACTATTGAGCGCTTAAAATTGGGAACATTGGCATTTGCCATATTATTGGCGATCACCGAGCGTCGCACAGTATTGGCATCCATTGCCCGGTGCAGTAAATCTACGGTTTTAGCGAAAGTATTCATGCAAAACTTCCTCCACTCTTAATATCGGCTCTCAAAAGGCCCTCCTTTACAGAATATAACGTCCCAAATCCTGATCTTTTACGATATCAGCGAGTTTTTCATTCACATAATCCACCGTAATGGGGATTTTTGCCGGGGAAATGTCCGGCGCGTCAAAAGAAATCTCCTCAAGCAGGGCTTCCATGATGGTATGAAGCCGTCGCGCGCCGATATTTTCCAGCCGGGAATTGACTTCCGCCGCAAGGGCGGCAAGCCGCTCAATGGTTTCAGGGACAAATTCGATTTCAATGCCCTCAGTGGCGAGTAATTCCGTGTATTGCCGGGTAAGGGCGTTCTTTGGTTCGGTAAGAATCCGCAGAAAATCGTCTTTGCCCAGGGAATCCAATTCCACACGCAGGGGGAAACGGCCCTGAAGTTCAGGGATAAGATCAGAGGGCTTGCTTACATTAAAGGCCCCGGCCGCGATGAACAGAATATGATCGGTGTTGACCGGCCCCCACTTGGTATTCACAACAGCACCTTCCACAATGGGAAGTATGTCACGCTGAACGCCTTCGCGGGAAACATCCGGCCCGCCGCCTCGATCTCCCTTGACGGCTATTTTGTCAATTTCATCAATAAAAATAATTCCCGTTTCTTCTACCCGCTGGCGGGCCTCGTCACTGACCCGGTCGCGGTCAACGAGTTTTTCCGCTTCCTCGGCCTTGAGTATTTCCCGCGCACGGGCCACGGTAACGACTTTTTTCTTTTTGCCGCCGCCAAAAAAACTGGCAAAGCCCGACAGACTCGATTCAAGGTCCTCCATGCTTGTGCCCATCATTTCAATGGCAGGAAATTGAGGGGCCTGATTAACCACGATCTCCACATTGCGCTCGTCCAGTTTGCCCTCCCGCAGCATGGCGCGGAATTTTTCCCGTGTGGCGTTAAATTTCCCCGCGGCTTCAGCATCAACGGCATCTTCGGCTTCGTTAACATGGGCATCATCAAGATTATCCCCGTCCACATTCGCGGTTTCTTCAATTGATTCCTGTTGGGCGTTGTTTCCCGCAGGTTTCTGGTTGAAAAAGGGAATCCCCACCTGTATCGCGGTTCCAACGAGACCGCCGCCCCCGTTTTCAGGATTGATGGAAAAAGTTCCCATAGGCCGCATCATCGGGCCCGGCTTGGGCTTCTGTGGTTTTGGTTTTTTTCCGGTGTTGGGAAGGAGCAGATCCAGCAGGGCTTCCTCTGCCCGTTTTTCAGCTTCAACGGTAACGGATTCCTGCATCTCCTGTTTCACCATCTGGAAACCGGCTGCCATAAGATCGCGTACCATAGATTCAACGTCACGGCCCACATAACCCACTTCGGTATACTTGGTGGCTTCAACCTTGATAAAGGGAGAGCCGGAAAGTTTGGCAAGCCGCCGGGCGATTTCCGTTTTTCCGACTCCGGTGGGGCCTATCATCAAAATGTTTTTGGGGGCAACATCTTCCCGCAATTCCGGATCGAGCTTGAGCCGCCTGATACGGTTACGCAATGCCACCGCGACAGCGCGTTTGGCCTTTTTCTGCCCGACAATGTATTTGTCCAGCTCCGTGACTATTTCCTTCGGAGTAAGCCGGTTTAATTCGTCTTGTGTTTTTTTATCACTCATGCGCTTAACTCCTCTAATGTTATGTTTACATTGGTATAAATGCAGATGTTACCCGCAACTTTCAAACTTTTCTCCGCGATCTCCGCTGCGGAAAAATTACTGCCGTCAAGATAGGCCAGAGCCGCGGCATAAGCGTAATTGCCGCCGGAGCCAATGGCAAGGGCATCTGCCGCCGGCTCGATCACATCGCCTGTGCCGGAAATGAGCAGGGTCTTGGAAAGATCGGCTACCAAAAGCAGGGCCTCAAGCCGGCGCAATGTGCGATCCATGCGCCATTCCTTGGCAAGTTCCACTGCCGCGCGGAGCAGATCGCCTGAGTATTCCTTGAGCTTTACCTCAAAACGGTCAAAGAGCGTAAAAGCGTCCGCTGTGGCCCCGGCAAAACCGCAAAGCACCTTGCCGTCCATGAGGCGGCGTACCTTGCGGGCGTTATTCTTCATAACTGTTTCGCCCATTGTTACCTGTCCGTCACCGGCCATCGCAACCTTGCCATCTTTTCGTATCGCAATAATTGTTGTGCTTCTGAATTGAGTATTCAATGTGATCTCCTGTAATTCTTATTATTATTCATTTTTCTTTCCTTGCTTTTATCCGCACACTGTGGGGATGAGTCCTTGAATACACTCTCTTTAAGCCTTCCATGCTTACATGGGTATAACGCTGGGTGGTGGAAAGGCTTGAATGTCCCAGCATCTCCTGGACTATCCGCACATCACAGCCGGAATTGACCATGTGTGTCGCAAAGCTGTGACGGAGACTGTGGGGATGAATATTTTTCCCCAGCCCGGACTGCTGCGCGTATTGTGCAATGATCCAGCGCACACCGGGAATCGATATGGGCTTTCCCTTTCCGCTGATAAAAAGCGGGCCGGTTGGACAAGCGCCTTTAAAGCCTGCCATTCTGATCCGCGCCTCGCGCTCAGGAAGGTATTCTGCCAGAGCAGTCCGCGCCTCATCGGAAAAAAACACATAACGCTCCTTGCCGCCCTTGCCAATGATCCGCGCTCCTTCCATATTGGCGGTCATTTTATCAATGGCAAGGGATACAAGTTCTGAAATACGCAGCCCGGCGGAATACATTGTCATGATCAAAGCCTTGTCTCTGGCAGGCCAGAGTATCTTCTTTGTTTCCGGCAGTTCCGCAAAACTTGCCATCTCGTCCTCCCACAGAACAGAAGGTATGATTTTTGGCGTTTTGAGATTCTTCAGGGTATCGCAGGGGTTATCGCTCCGTTTTCCAAAACGGACAAGCCAGCGGTAAAAACCGCGCACCGAAGAAAGGGAACGGTTCACGCTTGTTGCCGCGATCCGCTCGGCGCTGAGATCAGCGATAAAACCCTGAACCTCATGCGGGCCTGCCCCTTCCGCCTCAATTCCGTGATTGCCGCAGTAGTTCGCAAAGCGGGAAAGATCATTCCCGTATGCTTCGAGCGTCCGCACCGAAACTCCCCGCACCGATTGCAGGTAAGAGAGATATTCCTGTATCGTGCCAGTTCCTCTACTCTCCACTATCTTCCTCCACACTGTGCAGATAATCGCATGAGGGATTGATGCAGGCCTTGTGCGCTCCGTTTTTCTTGTCGTACTTCTCCACCATGAAGTGACCGCATTTGGGACAGTTCTGGTTGATAGGCTTGAAGTGGCTGAGAAAGTCGCAGTTGGGATAATTGGTACAGCCGTAGAATTCTTTTCCCCGGCCCTTGTTTTTGCGGGCTACCACATCGCCGCCGCATTTGGGACACTTTGCCAGCGGAATTGACTTGGCGTTCCGGCAATCAGGAAAACCTGAACAGGCCAGGAAAAAACCGAAGCGGCCCAATTTTTTTACCAGAGGCTTGCCGCATTTTTCGCATGTGTAGTCGGTCGGCTCGTCCAGCGAACCCTTGAAAGATTCAACTGTCTTGCCCACTTCGTCTACTCTGGCCTTGAAAGGGGTCCAGAATTCCCGAATCATGTCCGGCCAGCGGACATGGCTTTCTTCCACTTCGTCAAGTTTGGTTTCCATCGCGGCGGTAAAACCGGCGTCAATATAATGGGGAAAATACTCAACCAGAATATCGTTGATCATTTTTCCCAGAATCGTGGGAACCAATTGTTTGTTTGATCGCGTAACGTAGTACCTGTCCAGCAGCACCGAGATGATAGGCGCATAGGTTGAAGGCCGACCAATGCCTTTTTCTTCCAGAATCCGTACAATAGTGGCATCGGTATATCTGGGCGGCCCCTGGGTAAAGTGCTGTTCAGGATAAAATTTTTCAACATTGACTTTGTCGCCCTGCTTGAGCAATGGATAGGGATTACCCTTATCTTCTTTTGATGTGAGGAGTTTCAGTACCTTGTAAAAACCTTTCTCAATAACTTTAGTACCGGCAACGCGGAATATCCCCTCATCTTCGCCTGATACAACTTTGATGTCTACGCTGACAGTTCTCGTTTTTGCGTTATTCATCTGGCTGGATACAAAACGTTCCCAGATAAGGGTATACAGGCGCAGTTGATCCTTGGACAAATATTCCTTAATGGAATCCGGAGTGTAACTGGTATAGGTAGGCCGGATCGCTTCATGGGCATCCTGGGCTTTCTTTCCAACAGAATACTCTATCGCTTTTTCAGGAAAATCATTGGGGTAATTTTTCCCCAGCCATTCCCGCACTTCGTCAAGGGCGGTCCGGGAAATGCGCACCGAGTCAGTACGCATATATGTAATAATACCAACCCGTGCGTTGCCAATATTCACCCCTTCATATAATTGCTGGGCAACCTGCATGGTCTTTCGTGAGGTGAAACCCAAACGGTTCGCCGCTGTCTGCTGTAATTGCGAAGTGGTAAAAGGCGGTTTGGGCCTGACACTTTTGTCCGTCTCACGCACTTCGGACACAAAACATTCGGCGTTTTTAATCTTGTCGATAATATCCTGAACAGCAGCCTCATTTTTCAGTTCGGGTTTGTTGCTCCGCCATGAAACAAGCTGCGCCGTGTAAACAGACCTGCCGACCTTAAAATCAGCTTCAAGCGTCCAATACTCATCGGGGATAAACGATTCAACTTCCTTCTCCCGTTCGCAGATAAGCCGCAGAGCCACTGACTGCACCCGTCCGGCTGAAAGTCCGTTCTTTACCTTTTTCCATAACAGCGGTGAAAGATTATAACCCACCAGCCGGTCAAGAACACGGCGGGCTTTCTGGGCATTAACCTTTGCGTCATCAATGCTGCGGGGACTTGCCACCGCGTCTTTGATCGCCTGGGGGGTAATTTCGTTAAAACTGATCCGCTGTATGGGAACCTGTTCGGATTTGGCATGAATCGCGTTCTGCAAATGCCACGCAATAGCCTCGCCTTCACGGTCATTATCACTTGCCAGCAGCACCTTGTCTGATTTTTTTGCATCGCCCTGAAGTTCCTTGAGAACCTTTGCCCGGCCCCGCACGGTTATATATTCAGGCTCAAAGTCATTATCCACATCAATGGCTGTCCGGGACTTGGGCAGATCGATCAAGTGCCCCATTGACGCCTTGACGCTGTAATCAGGGCCGAGGTATTTTTCAATGGTTTTCGCCTTTGCCGGAGATTCCACAATAACAAGAATTTTTTTGTCCTTCTTTGCGGCTTTTTTCTTTTTTACCTGTGCCTGTGCTGCCATACTATCTCCCTTCTGTATTCAAATTCCATTCTTTGAGAATATCTGCGGCACTGCCGATGATCCCCGCTCCGTCAAGAGCGAGTTTTGCCGTGCCTCTGCGGTCATACAAAAAGCCGCGTACCTGTGTACCGTTCATACAGGCCCCAACCGGAGAAACCCACAGGTCCCGGTTCTGATCAAGGGCGCAGCGGGCGGTAATCAACGCGCCTGAGCGTTCAGGCGCTTCCACGATAAGAACGCCTCGGCAAAGGCCGGATATAATCCGGTTGCGTTCAGGAAAATTCCATTTGCGCGGCTTTGTGCCCGGAGGGTACTCGGAAAGCAGCGCGCCGCCTGACTCCAGTATACGCTTTGCCAGTATCCGGTTTGATGCGGGATATACTTCATCCGCGCCGGAACCAAGCACCGCAAAAGTCGCCACGCCGCCATCGATGTTTCCCCGGTGAGCCAAAGCGTCAATCCCCAGGGCAAGGCCGGAAACAACGGAGATTCCATGCTGCCCCATATCCCTGGCAATGTCAAAGGCCGCTGCCGATGCCTGCGGGCTTGGCCGCCGGGTTCCCACAACCGCCGCAAGGGGCCTTTGGGGATCAGGCAGTTGTCCCCTGAAAAAAAGAACCAACGGCGGATCATATATTTCCCTCAGCAGGGGCGGATATGCCGGTGAAATCCATGTCACCCAGTTTATTCCGCGCAGATGAGATGCGCGCGCGTCTTGTTCCGCAAGAGGGCGGATGAGATCAAGATTCCAAAATACCGGCAGAGCGCGGCCAATGATCTGTTCTATATCCGCTTTGGTATTGCGGATCAAATCCGCTTCACCGTTAAACGATTCACAGAGGCGAATCTTCTCCTGGCGGGAAAGACCTGGGAGGCGGGATATTAACAGATCCAGAAGGCCGCGTTCATCCATACATTTGATCCCTGACAATTTCCCGGTTATTTTGGGCTTCCGCCTTTACTTTCGGATCTTTGGTACGGGCAATGATCCGGTCGTAAAGTTCAACAGCCCGCTCGTAATTTTCGGTTACGTAACAGGCCCTGGCCAGAACAAACATGGCCTTGATATCGTTAGGTGACAGTTGCAGATACCGCTCAAGATGTGGTATCGCTTCGGCAGGGCGGTCAAGATCAAATGTGTAAAGTAGGCCAAGTCCAAAGCAGGGCTTTGCGTATGTTTCATCCAGTTGTATTGCCCTGAGGTATGCGGCTTCGGCAATACGGGAAAAATGTTCCCGTTCCGTATTGATGTTTCCTGAAAAGCCCAGGACAGATGCCGCGACAACCGAAGCGGATTCTCCTGTGAGATGAAAAATGACAGGGTCTGTCTCATTGAAATACAAAGCCTTCTCAAACGCGGCAATGGCATCACGGTGCATTCCCCGGTCAGCCAGCCTGATTGCGAGTATCTTCCAGTACACTCCGGTCTGGGCCCCTTCCTTTACATTGAGTTCTATCTGGTTCTCATACAGGGCAATGGCCTGCCGCAGCCCCTCAATAGTTTCGGGCGGCCCGCCGCGGGGACTGAGTTCGGCAATTCGTTTCGCCAGATCCCGGTGAATCTTGCTCTGCTGGAACCGGTATAACGATACCACCAGTGTCCCGATAAGCGCCAATACCAGAATCCCAATGACAGCTTCTTTAATTTTTTTCATGTTTTTATCCCCGCTGCCGGAGAGCGGCCTTTGAGTTTTGGCATATACTTCCGGTAATTTTCCCTGAGCAGTGAAACATCTACATGGGTATATATCTGGGTAGTGGAAATATCCGCATGACCCAGCAGTTCCTGCACTGAGCGGAGATCAGCCCCGCCCTCCAAAAGTCCGGTGGCAAAACTGTGTCTGAGAGTATGGAGCCGTGTACCGGCTCCTGCCTTCGCCGCATATACGGCGTAATTTTTCCAGATACCCTTTCGCGTCAGGCGCTTCCCGCTTTTTCCGATAAAGAGCGCGGGACTCTGCCGTCCCTGAGCGCGGCCCGCTGCGATCTTCGGCCTGGCTTCTTCGATATATTGTTTGAGCCAGAGTGCCGCTTCCGGCCCAAAAACCGCGAGCCGCTCCCTGTCTCCCTTGCCGCGGACTTTGGCAAGCCCTTCCTTAAAATCAATATCCCGCAGATTCAGGCGCACCGCTTCACAGACCCGCAGGCCCGCAGAATAGATCAGTTCATAGACAGCCCGATTTCGCAAACCCAATGGACTTTTGGTATCTATCATGTCCAGTATTCTTTCCACTGTTTCGCGGTCCATTACTTCGGGAAGGCGCAGCCGCCGCCGGGGACTCTCCAGCACTGAGGCGGGATTCTCCGCGCAAATACCCTCGTCAACAAGAAATCTGAAAAAAGAACGCAGACAGGAAATCGCCTTTGCCGTTGAACGCGAATCAATATTATCTTCCATCCGGCGCTTTTCAAGGTACGCGCTGATCTGCGTGGAATTTACTCCGGCGGCTGTTATCTGTAACGCGGCCAGATATTCGAGAAAGCGGCGTATTTCCAGCTTATAGGTTTCCGCAGTCAGGGGCGAGCGCCGTTCCAGGGCAACAAGCCGCGAGCAGAACCGCTCAAGCAGCAAAGGGTGATCCAAATCAGGCATCCCCTCCGGAGGCGAGCTTTTCTTTTTCACCCAGGCCCAGTCCCGCTCCAAACCCATGTTCCCGGATAAAAGTAGGAACTTCCAAATCATCATGATAGCTGCGGTGACTCAAAAAATCTTTGGGTTTGCGTATCTGTTCCCGCATCCTGGCAAATTCATCATATTTGATAAAATCACCGGCTTTGGCATCGGATTTATCCGAAGCGCCGCCCTGTTTCGCGGCCGCTGAAACAGCGCTCTTAAATCCGGTGGCGATCACCGTCACCTGTAATCTATTCCCCATTTCAGAATCAATGCGCACACCGTGAATGATGTTTACCTCAGGATCAGCTTTGGCCCTGATCGCATTCATTACTTCGTCTACCTCCACCAGAGAAAGGTCATCAGGGCCGATGATGTTGACCAAAAGCCGTGTTGCGCCGTCAATGCTGGTATCTTCAAGCAGCGGATTGTCAATTGCGCAGGAAGCTGCGTCTTTTGCCCGGTTCTCACCTGTTCCAAAACCAATTCCCATGAGGGCATCTCCCTGCCCCTTCATCGTTGCTTCTACATCGGCGAAATCGGTGTTAATGATTCCGGTTTTAGTGATAAGATCCGAGATGCCCTGCACACCCTGGCGCAGTACGTCATCGGCCATTAGATATGCCTGATTGATGGGAGTATTTCGTTCCACCATCTTGAACAGATGCTGGTTGGGAATGATGATCAGGGTATCTACCGCTTCCCGCAATCTGGCAATGCCCTCTTCGGCGCGCTTCATGCGGTAACGGCCCTCATTCTCAAATGGTTTGGTAACAACCCCGACAGTAAGAGCGCCCTGTTCACGGGCGATTCCGGCGATGACAGGCGCGGAACCGGTCCCGGTTCCCCCTCCCATACCTGCGGTAACAAACACCATGTCCGCGTCCCGCAGATATTCGGCAAGAAGATCGCCATCTTCTTTGGCCGCTTCCTCGCCGAGTTCGGGCTTGCCGCCCGCGCCCCTGCCGCCGGTGACTTTTGAGCCAATCTGCAGCTTGGTCTTTGCTTTGCTCTTGGTGTTAAGGTCCTGAATGTCGGTGTTAACCGCAATGAACTGAACCCCTGACAGACCGCTTTCTATCATGCGGTTAACGGCGTTTGATCCGCCGCCGCCTGTACCAATTACCTTGATGATCGCCGGAACCAGTTCCTCTTCCTGCATGAACTGTACTACCGGTTCTTCCTCCCGTACCGCGAAAATATTCATTGATGCCCTCCCAAATCCTTTTCTTGTTATATTTTAAGACGCAAAGCGTCCTTTTTTGTTAAAAAAATTCGTTCCTTAACCAGTTTTTGAATTTTGCCAATATATCCGGCTGATTTTTGTCAACCGGACCTGTCTCCGCGCCGCGCTCAATATCCTCTTTTCCGGCGCGGTCACTCCCTTCAATAAAGAGGCCGATAGCGGTGGCATAAATGGGGTTGCGGTATTCTTCCACCAAACCTCCCAAACCGGAAAAACGGATGGGGCTTCCCACACGGGCCGGCATTCTCAAAATATGAGTCGCCAGTTCCGCAACGCCGGAAAGCATTGCGCCGCCGCCTGTCAGCACCACTCCGCCGCCCAAAGACCGGCCGAGGTTAAGCATATCCAGTTTTTCCCTGACCATTTTGAAAATTTCTTCCATTCGGGGCCTGACAATGGCAAGAACATGCGAGCGGGGAATGGTTAAAGGCGGCCTTCCGCCAATACCGGGAACAATAATATCCTCATCTTCTTCAAGCAGGGCTTCCCAGCAGCAGCCTGATTCGATTTTGATCTTCTCGGCAGTTTCAACGGAAATATTTTTGATTATGGAAATATCGCCGCTTACCTGGGTTCCACCAGCGGGAATCGTTGATGTCGAATACGGAGCCCCGTCAACATAAACCAGAAGATCAGTCGTTCCACCGCCAAGATCAATCAGCGCGACACCAAGGTCCTTTTCTTCCTGGGTCAGTACAGAACGTCCGGCTGCCAGAGACTGAAACACCAGATCGTTAACACGGAACCCTGCCCGGTTAACGCATTTGATCAGATTCTGTGCGCTGGTAACCGAACAAGTAATAATATGCACTTCGGATTCAAGACGTACCCCGATCATGTCCAGAGGATCGCGTATTCCCTTTTGATCATCTACGGTATAGGTCTGGGGAATCACTTCCAGTATCTGACGATCCATGGGGATCACCACTGCCCTGGCAGCTTCAAGAACACGGGCAATGTCTTCGGAA
The DNA here is from genome assembly GCA_031254365.1 of Treponema sp. Lineage (GTDB taxonomy): Bacteria > Spirochaetota > Spirochaetia > Treponematales > Breznakiellaceae > WQXQ01. The sequence continues at coordinate 14,729 of JAIRUN010000132.1, forward strand.
CCGATTTCTCTGGTCTCCTTCTTTTTCCCGGTAATCGCAACAACACCGCGCGAGTTAATCCCCTCAACATGACTGCCGCCGATTCCGGTCCAACATTCATGCACTTCCCGTCCGCTCATCATTTCCGCCGCTTCAATCGCGCCGGAAACCGCCTTGAGGGTGGATTCAATATTGACCACCACTCCTTTTCTCAAGCCCGTGGAAGCGCAGCGGCCCACACCGGTGATCTCAAGAACTCCCTGTTCATTGCGCTCGCCGATTACGGCGCAAACCTTTGTCGTTCCTATGTCGAGGCCGACAATCAATTCATCATTCGCCAGAGCGGGCCTCCTTTACCTTATATACGCCTATGCCTGATCTGAAATCAATTTCATCGGGAAAAGAATTCCCGGATTTGAACACATCAAGCATAAGCAGTACATAGCGAAGCGTATCCTCACTGAAATTTTTATCCAGCCTTATCCGTATGGGATAATGAACCGGATACAATATAACATCAAAGCCGTTGTAGGCTTTACCTGCAAGCTGTATCTCCGAAAACGCGCCGAGCAATTCGGGCGACCCCGTGTTAATTGCGCCAAGCTGCGCAAGCAGGGGACGGACTGTCGCGGGAAGCCGCAGACCCGGGAACGGATCGTCAAACGTAATTCCCGATATGAGCGGCAGATTCTCAGGCAGCGTCTCCCCCCTTGCCATGCCGACTTTTAACACAATGCCATGCCTGTCAAAAAACAGCGGTACAAGCCGGCCCTGTATTGGAGTCAGCGACATGGCAACCGGCAGCCTCGGCTCAAGAAAAACCGTCAGCCGGTCAGGAAAACGTTTGATCACCCTGACCGATTCTACAAGATAATGACTCGCAAGGAGTTTTTCCGCCGTCCGCGCGTTAACTGAAATAAAAGAAGCCCCCTCATAGATACCGGCAGCGCTTAAAACTTCAGGGCCATCAAAACCGGGAAAACCTTTAACCTCTATCGTCGAGAAGGGTATGCAGGGACTGATACAGAAAAGCCAGACACATTCCGCCGCGATAATGGTCCCGGCAATGATCAAAAGCCGCTTGAGGCCCTTCTCGATCTTTGGGGAAACAGGCTTTGCCGGATAATCATCCATTAAGCCGTCCTGCGCGGGATATAAATAATCACTGGACATTCTGCGCCCCCCTTGTGGTAAAATTCTTCGCGCCGCGGGAAATGGCGTTCCGCCGGCTTACATTGACAATAAGCCCGGCGCATATAAGAGTCGTTGCCAGCGAGGAACCGCCGGCGGAAAAGAACGGCAGAGGGATTCCCGTAGGGGGAAGCGTTCCGGCAACCACCGCGATATTGACCAAAGTCTGGGACAGGATCGTTGTTACCAGGCCAAAGGCCAGAAGCTGTTGAAATACCGACTCACTGTGCAATGCGGCCCGGTATCCCAAAACGGCAAACGCCGCGATGAGTACAAAAAACAACGTTACTCCCAGAAAACCCGCTTCTTCGGCAAATGCCGAAAAGATAAAATCAGAATGAACCTCAGGAACGCTGGATATTTTCCACGTACCCTGGCCGATTCCCTTTCCCCAAAATCCTCCTGAAATAATGGTAAGTAAACTGTTACGAACCTGATAACCCACGCCCAGCGGATCCATATTCGGTTTAATGAAAGTCATAAAGCGCATAACCCGGTGTTCCTTCATAAGAATTAGCAGAGCCGAAATGGGGATAAACATAATCACCGCGCTGATAAAAAACCTGAGCGGAACACCCGCAAGAAAGAAAATCGCCAAAGCGTTAAGCGCAATAAAGACTGCGGTTGAAAAATTGTTCTGCAAATGGATCAGCACAAAGAACAGAACCGTAACCAGTATCGGCGGCAGTACGCCGGTACTTAACCGGTCAAGACCGTCCCGCTTTTTGTCAAAGATATGGGCAAGGTACAGGGGCAGAACCAGTTTTACCAGTTCCGAAGGCTGGTATGTCAAACCACCGGTTCTCCCAATCCACCGTGAGGCGCTATTCTTCTCCACCCCGATACCGGGAACCAGCGTAAGCGCGCAGAGAATCGCCGTAACAAACACAAAGAGCTTGATGAATTTTCTCACCCATTCAAGATTTACCAGTGAAGCGATAAAAAAGAGTACAAGTCCCGCAAGTCCAAACTTGATCTGGCGGGAAACAAAATACAGTCCGTCATTGTTAAAGCCTTCGAAACGGCTGGCAAATGCGTATGAAGAAGAGTAGAGCGTTACAAGTCCCAGCCCTGTGAGGAGCAATACACAAGCGCCAAGCGCGTGATCCTCTCTGAGCCGTACGGCGGGCTGTTCAATATCCAACTGATACATCTGTACTCCTACTGTATCTTCAATGTTGAGAGGGCAATTATCGCAAAAAGCCCGCCAAGTATATAAAAGCGGATAACCACTTTGGTTTCCGGCCAGCCGGACATTTCAAAGTGATGATGAATCGGGGCCATTTTGAACACCCGCTTCTTCCGCAGCTTAAACGACACAACCTGAATGATTACCGAAGCAATCTCCAGCACAAAAACCCCCCCGATGATCAGGATCAATATTTCCTTTTTTATGATCAGTGATATTACCGCAATCAAACCGCCCAAAGCGAGGCTTCCCACATCTCCCATAAAAACCTCGGCAGGATGGGCGTTGAACCAAAGAAATCCAATGCAGGCCCCGGCCGCAGCTAAGCATACTACCGTTAACTCACCCGCCCCCTGAATATAGGGAATCCCCAGGTAAGACGCATAATCAACGCGGCCTGAAATATAGGTAAGTATCGCCAATGTGATGAACACCAGAATTAGAAGGCCCGCCAATAATCCGTCAAGTCCGTCAGAAAAATTCACCGCGTTAGACGCTCCCATAACCAGCAGTATGCCAAAGGGTATCCAGAGCGAACCCATATCAATCACCGGATTCTTGAGGAATGGAATGTACAGTTCGGTTGTTTCCTCAGCGCCGGAAAAATACAGTATCAACACCACCGTAGCCGCTATGACAAACTGCCCGGCGAGTTTTCCCCATGCGGAAAGCCCTGCGGAATTATGCCGACGTACCTTGAGATAATCATCAATAAAGCCAATGGTTCCGAACGCGACAAAGGAACCCAGCGTAAGCCAGATCATCTTGCTGCTCAGTTCCCCCCAAAGCAGCATGGAAATCACCACCGTAAAAATGATGAACACCCCGCCCATTGTCGGGGTTCCGGTTTTGGACAAATGGCTTTGAGGCCCATCGCTTCTGACAGACTGCCCTACTTTCAGGTTCTTAAGAACTTCGATGATACGGTTCCCGAACAGGAACCAGAGCAGCAGCGTGGTCAGGGCGGCATAGGCTCCGCGGAAGGTCAAATACAGGAACACATTGAAAGGTGTAAAATATTTTACCAGAGGATAAATGAATTCCAGAAACATCAGCGCCCCTCCCCTGTGAGCATGTCGCTTAACTGTTCCAGAGCGCAGCCCCGTGAACCTTTCAACAGCACCATATCCCCGCCCTGAATATATTCATCCAGAACACGGGACAGTTCATGTATGTCGTTTGTGTGGAAAAAGGGCTTTGGCCCTGCTTCCAGAACCGCAGCAGCGGTCTCTGTTTCCGATCCGTACAGAAAAATCTTGTCCGCGCGGGATGCGGCAAGCAGCCGTCCGGCCTGCTCATGAGCGGCACAGGCATTATCCCCCTGTTCCAGCAACTCTCCGATAACGTAGATTCTTCTGCTCTGCCAGTCCAGACTGTCGCAGAATTCCAAAACCTGCTCAAGCGATTCGGGATTGGCATTGTAACAATCGCGGATTACCGTTGTCCTGCCCCGGAGAATCTCACCGCGGCCAAACAGGGGCCGCACTGATTCAAGGCCCTGCTTCACCGCATTGGGGCTGACTTTTATTTCCCGCGCAATGGCAAGGGCCGCAAGAGCGTTGGCAAGATTGTGTTTTCCCGGCAGGGCAAAATGAATCTTCTCCCCTGCCCACACGATCTCGCTCCCTTCAAGACCCAGACTCTTTATTTCACCTAACTCTTCGAAACTTCCTTCCCCATAAAAACGAACTTTTCCCGCTACGGCTTCGGCAAGAAAATCGCGGAACTCATCGTGTTCGGGGATCAGGGCAATTTCATTTCCCGAAAAATTCGAAAAAATATTTTTTTTCTCTTCAGCTATTGACCGTATACTGCCGATATTACCGATATGGGCAGAACCTATATTGGTAATCAAAGCGATGTTTGGTTTAAGCACTCCGGCGAGTTCGGAAATTTCCCCCTTCCGGTTCATGCCCAATTCAAACACACCGGCTTCGTGACAGGGACGAACCCCAAAAACCGCAAGTGGCAATCCTGTCTCTGAATTATAGTTTCCAGGATTCATCACCGTGTTTTTTTCCGCGCCGATAATGGCCGCGGCGATCTCTTTGGTTGTGGTCTTTCCCGATGAGCCGGTGATTCCGATTTTTATCAACGCGGGGAATTGTTCCATATATATCCGGGCAGTATCCTGTAATGCCCGCAGCGTATTGTCAACCGCTATCAGATCCTTTCCCATGTTTTTAGCGACATTGATTAAATTGAAATTTTCAATTTTTGAAGAATCCACCAGAGCGGCAGCCGCGCCGGAACGGAATGCGGCCTCTACAAAACAGTGGCCGTCGCTTGAAGTACCGGCAAGGGCCACAAAAAGCGCCCCTTCCTGCACGGTGCGGGAATCAATACTGACTGATGAAAAACCGCCACGGGCGGCATTTGAAAAATGGCAGGCCCCCAGAGAACGGGAAAGCCCGGCAAAGTCCATCAGTATTCCGTCAGAGATCACGCCCCTTTCTCCCCTCTATTTTTATCTGCAATACGTCTTCCGGACGTATTTTCCGTAAATCCAAATCATTTTGAGCGATATACGCTATCCGCTGCGGCGATGAAAGCGCCGCAATATCCGTAATGAGCTGTTTGTTGCGTTCTACCAGTTCGATCTGGGCATTCTCAATCTGCCTGATTTCTCTTTTGAGATCGGTGCAAATGGCAAACTGCCAAACACTGAGACCCAGAAACAACGGCACTGTCAGCGCTACAAAATAAAAGAATAAAACCCGCCTCATCATTGTCCGTCCTCATCCAGAACTTTTTCCACTACCCGCAGCCTGGCGCTTCGTGACGGAGGGTTGCGCTCTATCTCCGCAGCAGCGGGAACCAGTCCCTTTCGGGTCAGTATATTAAGCGCCCGCCGCCCCTCGCATCTGCACACCGGAGCCTCAGGAGGGCAGGTACAGTCCCTGTTCTTCACCCGGAAAAAGTTCTTTACGATCCTGTCTTCCAGTGAATGGAAAGTGATTACTCCGAGCCTTCCCCCCGGCTCAAGTACCCGAAACGCGCCCTCAAGGAGATCGGGAAGCCGCGACAGCTCCCCGTTAACAGCAATTCGCAGGGCCTGAAAGGTCCGTGTCGCCGGGTGCATGGGCCCATGCCGATACGAAGCCGGCACTGCCTGTTCCACGAGGCTTGCAAGGGCCGCGGTAGTGGTAATGGTTCCGTGCTGCCGCTCATCCGCAATTACCCTTGCTATACGCCGGGAATACCGTTCTCCGGCGTTGTTATACAATAAATCGGCCAGTTCTTTTTCAGGCAGCCGGGCCACCAAATCTGCGGCTGACAGGCCGCTGGAAACATCCAGCCGCATATCGAGCTGTTCATCAGTCCTGAAGCTGAAGCCCCGCCCGCTCTTTTCGTAGTGATACAGACTGACGCCCAAATCCGCCAGAACCGTATCGGGCCGCTTGAGTTCCGCCGGGTATTCGGCGAAAAACGCCTGCGACCAGCCGGAATAAAAATGCACCCGCTCCCCGAATTCGGCCAGCCGCTCTTTGGCAACTGCCTGTATTGTACTATCGGCATCGATCCCAATGACCCTGAGACCGGGAAAACGCGATAAAAACGCCTGGCTATGCCCTGCCTCGCCCATAGTTGCGTCAACCATGAGTTCCGCCTTGCCGCGCGGCGCAAGATACTGAATTGTCTCCTCCAGCAATACCGGAGTATGGACAATATCCATACAAACGTTTCCTTTCCTAAAAACTATTTCGAACCAAAGAGCCGCAGGGACCCCATTTTTTTCATTGTTTCCTGAATCACCGGGCGGCGCTCGCGCAAATAATCGTAGTAAGACTTGGCATCCCAAATCTCCAGATGATCCTCATCGCTCAAAACCAGACAATCCCTCGTTAAACCGGCATAGGTGCGGATAGCTGCAGGAACCGCAATACGGCCCGATTTGTCAAATTCGACCACCTGCGCCGGAAGCACAAACTGGAAACGGATATCCTGGTATTCTTCCCAGGTCAGGGTATCTGCGGAAGCCTCAAGCCGCTCTTTTGCCTGTTCCCATACCTGCGGGGTCATGATCCAGGCGCTGATACTCTGCATCCCCTGGGTAATGACCAATTCGCCGCTATAGCGCTCACGCAGACGGACCGGTACTCCAACCCGGCCTTTTTCATCAAGAGTTCCCTCAAATGTCCCTGTTCTTAACTCCATTTCCACTTCTCAACACTAAAATAGCAATAATGACACTTTATGCCACCTTTTTTATTATTAGCCGATACTATATACAAATGCAAGTGTCAGGAGCAGAAAAAATTATAAATAGTAAAAAAAATCTTAAATTCACCTATACATATATATAGTAAATTGTTTACTTGCGGTATTTCCCTGCTTCCGATATGATTTGCCTATGTTTATGAACGAAATAGAGGAACTGTTTGCCTGTACCTAACCTTATTGGAACAAAAAGTGAAAGCAGCCTCCACCGGGCGCTGAAATTCCGTTATACCGGCCCGGATGGTCAAACTGAGGTAGAAATTGCCGGTTTTGTGGCTGACGGAATCTGCGCAAATGGGGAATGTATCGAGGTTCAGACCACAAATTTCGCCAGAGTCAGGGAAAAATTCAAAAAACTTGCCAGCCAGCGCAGGGTACGGATTGTTTATCCGGTAATTCTCAACAAATATATCGATGTTTACAGCAAAAGGGGCAAAAAAATGTGGCGGCGGAAGAGTCCTCTGCGGGGAAACCCCTGGAATTTGTTCGATGTCCTGTGTTATGCCCCTGATTTGCCCCTGATTCCCGGCATTACCATTGAACTGGCCCTGGTTGATGTGCAGGAACAACGGGTACAGGACGGCAAGGGTTCATGGCGCCGGAAAGGTATCAGCATAAAGGATCGGGAACTATTGGCCTGGCATGAGTCCATTTCTCTGGAAAGCCCTGCCGATTACCTGCGTTTTGTCCCGTTTGAAGAAAAAGAGCAATTTACCACATCAATGTTAAAAGAAAAAGCGAGCATTACCCCGCAACTGGCTAGAATGACCCTTTATACACTGACCAAAATGCAGGTTGTCAAGCGGGTTGGAAAAAAAGCCAACGCCTGGCTGTATGAAATTAACAGACCCCAGCGGAAAATTAATTAATGAGAAAAATTAACTTTCGTCTCCGCCATCAATTGTTTTAACCATATTTTTCTTCCCCATTAAATATGATTTTGTAATAAACATTTCGATGACCTTTCTTACATCATCACTGCTTTGACGAAAAACCTTTCCAGATAAAGCCATCAATTCTTCTACAACCTCAGCAGAATTAACAGTTTCTTTTAGTTTTTCCAAATTCATTTTTTACTCCCCCCAACTTTAAGAGAAATTTTTCTTTGATGAATATATTCTCCCAAAAATAATAGTGTCTGTCAAGTACCTGCCCGCCGAAGATTTTTCGGGGAATCTGCGGGGCATTTTAGCGCAAAAAAAAAGAGTGAAAAGCGCCGCCCAAGCGATGCTCCTCACTCCTTCTGGACAATGGCTTGTTTACCAGCCGTCAGTCATGTCGTCTTCGTCACGGTTGTTCTCGGCAAAGAGGTCTGTTACCGCACGGAGATCGTCAAAATAGATATAGTAAGTGCCAAAAGTTTCCACAAGATCACAGTCAATACGGAAACCTATAACTCTGATGCCCATCTGGTAATTGTAGTGGTAATTCCGCTGAACCACGCCGTGAAGCCCGTCATCCATTTGGGGAGGAATGGCTACAGTCATCTTTTTCCAGCCCTGAAAATTGAGCTTTCCCATGTAAATTTCATACGGCTTGCCGAAAAAGTCCTGAATCAGCACATATAACTCATGATTGAAATTCCGTCCTACTACCCACATGGAAAGGGTCTTGGTGATCCCTTCTACGGGAATGGGCCGCAGGGGATAGATGGTAAAGCTGTTATGACCCCGGCGCAGATAATCCACGCGAGTACCCAGCACGAACCGGTCAGGAATATCCATTCCCTCTTCTTCGGGAATGGGTTCTTTACCCATTGGACCGCCGGAAAACAGCCGGGAAGTAACATATCCCTGATCAGAGGACATGGTTGAACGCCAAAAACCCTCATGCTCGAACTTGTCAACCGATATCTCTTTTAGCTGCTGCTGGGCCGAATCGATCCCGATCAACTCAGGACTGGGTTCCCCCCGCTGGGCAAAAAGCAAACCCGATACCATTAAAAATAACGCAACTATTGTTAATCGTTTCATTTGTTTCTCCTGAAATTATTGATTACCGTCTGCCCATATCTCCGCCACACGTTCGGGATCGGCCAAATCATCACCATCAAAGAGCGATTCAAAGGTATCGGTGAGTACCTTAAACTGCTTCAGGTAAATGTAAAAATCATTAACCCGCTCGGTGGGCTGGGTCCAAATGCGGAATTTTACAAAATGCAGGGCTGCCAGACTGGGCAGTATCCGCTTGGCCTGGGGAATATGACCAGGGACGTTAACCCGCAAATTCCTCCAGCCCGTATACGAGATATTGCCAAGCGGCAGAAGATGAACCATCCCCTGATAGTCCCGTACATAGACTTCCATGTAGTAGTTGAGGTTTGAACCCCACACCCACATATCAATATTCCGTACCCGTCCCGGCATGGGTATCTCAAACGGGGTTTCACCATCGGCAGCAACCGGATAAACATCTATCCAGTTATAGCCCCGGCGATCAAAGCGCCCGTGAATACCTAAACTCTTGAGGTCCCGTCCTTCGCGGTTATAGCCAAACACGGTAACCGGCCAAGCCTCAACATATGCCTGCTGGGGAAAGCTGGCATCATCGGTTTTTGTGGTGAATCTGCTGGCTTCAAGCGCCCATGAATATTCGAATTTCATGGTCTTGTTCCCAACCTGCCATTCATGGCTGGTATCGCCGTTAAAAGTCTCCAAAACTATGGATTCCAGGTCAACAGCGACATCGTCACCATATGCTGAAAGAACCGCTATACATGCCCAGATAATAAGGCAAACAGCTTTGAAACTGCCGTATTTCATCCCTTGCTCCTTTACAAATTTTCATACAAA
>JAIRUN010000015.1 GCA_031254365.1 Treponema sp.
AAGAGCATGAAAAAACAGCAAGGCATTGTTTTTACAGGCGGCGAGGGGCCGCAGCCGGAATTGATTCGGCGGCTCTGCGAAGGCCCGGCGCAGGGGGCCCTGCTCGCTGCGGCGGATTCCGGCCTCTTGCGCGCGGAAGCGGCTGGCTTGAAGCCGGACTGGATTGTTGGCGACATGGACTCGCTGGGCGATCAGGCCCGGCTTGACGCGTATCCTGCTGAAAGGATTATGCGTCATGCCACTGACAAGGATCATACCGATACGGAACTGGCCCTTGCCGTGCTGTGGGAAAAGGGCTGCGGCGAAATATGGATCGTGGGCGGTGGCGGTGGCAGAATCGATCACCTGTTCGCCATACGCTCACTTTTTGAACGGGAGCGGTTTCCCTGCCGCTGGATCACCGCCGCGGAAGACATTCGCTGCATTGACGCGGCGGACGCGCAGACTGGGAGCCTGTCGCTGACGCTTGAATCAGGCGCGCTGGTGTCGGTGTTTCCCCTGGGCGCGGGCCCCTGGAAAGTTGCAAGCCGGGGACTCAAGTGGCCGCTGGATGATCTGCAATGGAACCGGGGATTTTTCGGCTTGAGCAATGTGGCGGAAGCCGGAACATTTTCAATAACAGCGGAACAGGGGCGGTTTATGCTTGTCATGCCGCTTCCGTCCGAGAAATGAGGAGAATCATGCCCGCGATAGTAATTGACGGTAAGGCAGTTAGTTTGAAGATTCGAGAAGAAGTAAAACAACGGGCAGCGGCGCTGGGGGAGCGGGGTATCGCGCCCTGCCTTGCGGTGGTTCTACTGGGAGAAAATCCGGCGAGTCTTTCCTATGTTACCGCAAAGGAAAAAGCCCTGACCGAAGCGGGCATGAAAAGCCGCGACATCAGGCTGTCAGCCGGGGCCGCCGAAACAGAACTGCTTTCCCTGATTGCTGAACTTAACGCGGACAAAACAGTTCACGGCATACTGGTACAGCTTCCTCTGCCCGCGCATATTAACACGGATCGGATTATTTCCGCCATTGATCCGGCAAAAGATGTTGACGGCTTTCATCCGGTTTCAGTGGGGAATATGGTGCTGGGCAGACCGGGTTTTCTTCCCTGCACGCCCCACGGTGTAGTATTTTTGTTAAAGGAATTGAAAATCCCCCTTTCCGGCGCTCATGCGGTGGTGGTGGGCAGATCAAATATTGTAGGTGTGCCTTTGGCGAATCTACTTGTCCGCCGTGACGTGAATGCCACGGTAACGATCTGCCATACCGGAACCAGAGACTTGAGCCGCCATACCCTTGAAGCCGATATTCTAATAGCTGCCGCAGGAAGTCCGGCATTGATTAAGCCTGAAATGGTAAAGCCCGGAGCCGTGGTGATCGATGTCGGCGTAAACCGTGTGCCGGACTCCGCCAAAGAAAAAGGCTACCGGCTTTGCGGTGATGTTGATCCCGCTGCTGCGGAAAACGCAGGATATATTACGCCAGTTCCCGGCGGAGTTGGCCCAATGACAATAGCCATGCTGCTGCAAAATGTTGTGCAGGCTGCGGAGGTATACAATTATGAGTGATAATGAATGGAGGGATGTAAATCCCGCGACAGCGGATTTGCCGAATAAAGGCAGAATAATTATTGCCTTAATCGTGGGCGGTATAGTGCTGGGTGTCCTGACATTTGTCGGTATGCGTATACGGCCGGTGGGACTTGCCGCCGGGGTTTCTATTTTTGGCGCGGGCATTGGAATGTTATTGCGTTCTGTCAAACAAAAGGTAAATACTAACATCAAAACTGCCGTCATTGTTACAGCCTCAGGTTTTCTTATGCTGCTCGCGAATCCCCGCTTTGGAATAGTGGCGGGCTTTGCCGCGTATTTTCTCATTGTTGGCGCAATCGGACTTGTGGTGCTGGGCTTGTCCAAGGCAATTAAACTGGCATGGGATTTGGGAAAGAGGGCCTGAAAACCCAACCGGGGCTTTCAGAGGTTCCCTTGAAATATTTTTTTGAAACTTACGGCTGCCAGATGAATTCAGCGGAATCTGCCGCGCTGGTTTTGGTCTGCCGGGAACGCGGCTGGGAGCTTGCGCCTAACGCAGATGAAGCTGATCTGATTCTCCTTAACACCTGCTCGGTGCGGCTGACTGCGGAAAAGCGGGTACTGGGCCGCATTGCCCTGTATGCAAGCGAAAAGAAAAAACAGGCTGCCGCAGGCCGCCGTTTTACGCTGGTAGTGGCGGGCTGCATGGCGCAGCGCATGGGCGAAACGCTCAAGGAAAAATATCCCGCGGTTGATTATGTGATGGGAACATCGGCCCGCTCAATGTTTCCCCTGATCCTGGAAGCGGTCGAAACGCATAACACAGCCGAGCCTCTTTTTTCGGAAAACGCGGTTTTCAGTTTTTCATCATCACATCTTGAAGAAGGGCAGTTTCGCAGTTTTGTTCCCATCATGCACGGTTGCGATAATTTTTGTTCGTACTGCATTGTCCCCTATGTGCGGGGAAGGGAAGTCTCCCGCGATCCCCGCCTGATAGCCGAAGAAATCCGGCTGGTCGGCGAGCGAGGTGTGCGGGAAGTTACCTTGCTGGGACAAAATGTGAACTCTTATCGCTGGAATGGAGAAGACGGTTCAAGTGGCTTAAGCCTGGATTTTTCCGGCCTCTTGAAACGTGTTGCTGCCGAGGCCGAACACGGCGGGGTCAAATGGCTGCGTTTCCTTTCGGCCAATCCAAAGGATTTTTCAGACCAGACGATTCAGGTGATGGCGGAACATCCGGTGTTTTGCCGCCATCTGCACCTCCCTGTTCAGCACGGCTCAAACCGGATGCTGGCGGCGATGAACCGGGGCTATACCCGCGAGCAGTATCTGGCGCTGGTAAAAAAAATCCGCGCCGCCATGCCGAAAATCAGCCTTTCTACGGATATACTGGTTGGGTTTCCCGGCGAAACTGAGGCGGATGTGGAAGAAGCCCTTTCACTCATGGAGGAAGTGAAATTCCTCTACGCCTATATGTACCACTTTAACCCCCGTGAAGGAACCGCCGCATATACCCTGCCCGGCAGAATCCCCGAAGAAATCAAGCGGGAACGGCTGTCCAAAGTGATAGATTTACAAAAAAAACATACCGCCTCGCTCCTCAAAAGCAGGATCGGCTCCCGTGAAATGGTTTTAGTAGAGGGAATTTCCCGAAAAAATGCCGATGAATTAATAAGCCGTACTGAAAGGGACGAAATGGTGGCCGCCCCGGGTCCGGCCTCCCTGATCGGCTCTTTCGCGGAACTGAGTCTTTCGAGCCTGCGGGGAAATACTTTCCGCGCAAAGGAGATGAATTTATGCCCTGGCGTTTAATAGAATTTATTGTTGTTTTCGCCGTATTTCTGGTGTTCATTATGTTCAACCTGGATAACAAATGCGACATCAATTTTGGTTTTTGGAAGGTTAAGGATGCGCCGGTTTTTTTGACGGCCTTTGCGTCGTTCTTTTTGGGGATGCTCTGCGCCATGCCCTTTGTTTTAAGCGTACAGGCGAAACGAAAAGCCAAAACCGTAAAAGGGCAGAAGCCTCTGCAAAAGTCCATGCAGCAGCCAGCATGGAAACAGGGGACAAAGAGCGGAGAAAAACCTTCCGGGGAAGCTAGTGATCTTTCAGACGGCGGTTCTTATGGAATTGATTAGAGCCGGTATAGGGCATAGCAGGATTTTTCGCCGTGTGCTGGCGGCTTTGCTCTGCCTTGTTGGCGGAATGTTGTATGCCCAAAGCGCCGGTCAGGGAGCAGCCGGAACGCCGCTGGGAACGGAAATTCAAAACCTTGAGCGGACTTTGTCCCAGCCAGGCATTTCCGCTGTTGAGCGACATGAGACTCTAATCCGTCTTGCCCGCTTGCAGCAGCTCTCCGGTAATATAGAAGGCGCTGCCAAAAACTGGCTTGCCGCAGCCGCTGCCAAATCTGAGCCGGATGATAATGCCCTCATTGCGGGGGTATACTGTCTTGGCGCTCTGGGAGAGTGGACGCAGGCCGAAACCATATTGCGGCCTCTCCTGTATTCCGGGCGGCAGGGATCGGTCATGCTTCATGCCCGCTATCTTGAAGCCTGCGCCAGAGTCTGGAAATCAGGCGAATCAGAAGCCCTGATCTGGCTCGCGAATAATCCCGAATACGCCGCG
>JAIRUN010000018.1 GCA_031254365.1 Treponema sp.
GTTTCGCCCACCGAGTACGGGGGAAAATTGTAGTGAAGCAAAAAGTTTTCCCGCTTGTCGCCCTCGATGTCGTCAAATATCTGCTCGTCAAACACGGTTCCCAATGTAGTTACAACCAGAGCCTGTGTCTCGCCGCGGGTAAAAAGCGCCGAACCATGTGTCCGGGGCAGAATGTTCACCTCGCAGCTGATATTACGGATATCTTCAAGACCCCGGCCGTCAACACGTTTGCCGTTATTCAGAATCGAGGAACGTAAAATTTCATATTGCATATCCTCGAACAACGCGTCAAAAAGTTTTTGCTGGTGTTCATTCTCAAGCTGGGCCGCATAAAGTGCCTTTTGTTCGGCTTTAACCGCGGCAATGCCTTCATGCCGCTCCTGCTTGGTTTTGAAGAAACAGGCAGCTTCCAGTTTGGGCCATGCAGCGCCGCGAATCGCGTCTTTGTTTTCCAGCACATGGGAAGATTCCATTAGGGGAAGTTTTGGCTTACCGGCAAGTTCGCGGAGTTTTTCCTGTAAGACGCAGAATTCAACGATCATGTTATGCGCTTTATCCAGAGCCTCGATCATTAAATCTTCGCTGACTTCTTTTGCTCCGCCTTCAACCATAGTGATACCGTCTTTGGTTCCGGCCACCACAATTTCCATTGTTGATTGCTCAATCTGTTCGTAGGTGGGGTTCACCACAAGTTCGCCGTTCACCTGACAGACCCTTACCCCCGCGACAGGGCCATTAAAGGGAATGTCCGAAATGTGAACCGCGGCGGACGCGGCGATGATCGCCAGCATATCCGGCGGGTTTGTCATGTCAGTAGAAAGCACCGTAGGTACGATCTGTAAATCCCTGCCAAAACTTTTTTCAAACAGGGGGCGCATGGGCCGGTCGATCAGACGGGAGACGAGAATCTCCTTGTCCTTGGGACGGCCTTCTCGCTTGATAAAACCGCCGGGGATTTTACCCGCAGCATAGTATTTTTCGTTGTATTCAACCGTTAGCGGCACATAGTCCATGCCTTCTTCGACTTCCGATGACGCGCAGGCTGTGGCTATTACCACTGTTCCGGCGTACTGCGCGAACACCGAGCCGTTTGCCTGTTTTGCGATTCTGCCGGTTTCAAGAATCAAATCCTTGCCGGCTATTTGGAGTGTTACTTTTTGCATCATTATTTACGCAGACCCAATTCTTTGATAAGTTTGCGATATCCTTCCAGATTGGTTCGCTGAATATATTTCAGCATCCGCCGACGTTTGCCGACGAGGATCAACAAGCCACGCTGACCGGATTTGTCTTTTTTGAACTGTTTGCAATGTTCAGTCAACTGGTTAATACGTTCAGTAAGCAAAGCAATCTGAACTTCCGTTGCGCCGGTATCCTTTTCGCTTTTACCGAATTTGGTAATAATGGATGCGACGCTTTCTTTTGTTAAAGCCATATATAATCTCCTATTGGGTACATCTTAACAACTCAATCCTTTGGGGAATGAATTGGTCTGTGCCTTCCGCAGCGGAAATAAGGATTTTGCCATCTGTAATGGAAATATCCGCCTCTGTTCCGTTTACGGAATTATCTGCGGTTGCATCGCAACCCGTGGCTGCATTGCAGCCGAACACACACGCCCGGTATCTGCCGTTAGGCGTAATTCTAAAAGCCGCCGCCGCGTCATACGAGCGGCACAAAGCTCCGTTGGGAAACGAAATATCCGCCGGAAGACCGGCGAGATCGATCTCAACATTTCTGCCCAAAAGCCGCGCTGCTTCCGCAATGTCACCGGCTGCTATGGCCTGCCTTATCCGGCTGGAGCTTATTGGCCGCCCGTTTTCAAGCACCGGATCCGCGACCCATGTTTCAACTCCCCGCGCTGCGGCCTGCTCTACAATTTCCCGCACACCGGTATCAAGCCCGCATCCGCAGCGGAAATTCCGCCCCAAAGCAAGGAATTTCACCTGAGAGCTTCGCAGCAGCAGATCAATAAAATCCCTGCCACTTATTGTACTGAAATTTTCAGAAAAGTCAATCACTACAAGCTGCTGCACCCCCATTTCCTCAAAAACCCGCATTTTCTGTCCAAAACTGAAAATATCACCGGGAAAATCACGGGGCTTGAGTATTTGCAGGGGGTTCTGCCTGAAGGTAACGACTGTTGAGAGCGGATGGGTAGCGGATGGGGCGCAAATACGCTGTATCAGGGCCTGATGTCCCAAATGTACACCGTCAAAGACCCCGATGGTTATGGCGAGTTGGCAGTTAACAGTTGGTAGTTGATAGTTGGGGTCGGTGTATTCCGTCCAGCTAATTGTTTGCATAGACATAGCCGTAGTTCCATTTGTTAGAGAGTTGAGGTTTCTCGATTACTGCAATAAGTTCGTCCCTTGAAAAAAGAGCGGCAACATTGCCCAATTCCCCTGAAAAAGCCGGAACATCACACAAAATTTTTGCCAAAGGCTTCCCTTGGGCAACATTTTTGGCATTTTCGGGGGTAATGTCAATAATGGGGATATTGAGCTTTTCAAAGATGGATTTATCAATGTTCCTAATTCCTAATTTCGCCCCTACGCTTGCTAAAGCAAGCTCGCCTTTTTCGTAACGGTAGCCGTCATCGGGGCTCTTGCCGTGCTGCCTTTTATCATGGACACGGCTTAACACCGTGCTTGCTTTGGCATCCTCCAACCGAAAGCCCGCAACACGGGTTCGCACAAGCGCGGAAAGATACGCCCGGGTTCCAGCGGCAAGGGCAATGTCACGCGCCAGCGAGCGGATGTAGGTTCCGCTTGAACAGTGAACGAATATTTTCGCAAAAGGCGACTCCCATGAACAGAGTTCCAGACGGTAAATCGTTACCGGGCGTTTTTGCATTTCAGGAGCCTCGCCCTTGCGGGCCAGTGCCGAAGCCCGTTTGCCGTCAATGTGGATCGCCGAATACGCGGGCGGGGCCTGTTGAATTTCGCCGCGAAATTGAGCAAGGGCCTGCTCTACCGCTTCACGGGAAGGCAGGGCAGCTTCGGCGATTGGCTTTCCCTCAGGATCAAGGGTATCGGTTTCAATGCCAAAACAAATTGTCCCCTCGTATTCTTTGTCGCAGTGGGAAAACCACTGGCTCAGTTTCAGCGCCCTGCCGACCAATACCAACAGAAGCCCCTCGGCAAATTTGTCAAGGGTTCCGGTATGCCCGGCCTTGCCGGTTCCTAGGGCGTGTTTAATGTCGCGTAACGAGTCAAAAGAGGTAAGGCCCGGCTGCTTGTGAAGCAGCAATAAACCCGAAGGCGCGGCATCAGCCTTCTCCATGTTCAACAAGTCCTTCAATCTTCTTTACCAGATCAAAACCTTCCCTGATGCTGGTGTCGGCGTGAAAACGCAGATGGGGAATTTTCCGTATGCGCATCGCAGCGCCCAACTGGGACTGAATAAAACCCGCCGCGCTTTGCAGTCCTTCCGCTCCCCGTTCGATACTCGCCGTGGCGCGGATATTGGAAACATATACCTCGGCAAAGGAAAGATCGCGGGATACATTTACCCGTGTAATGGATAAAAAAGGAGAGACGCGGGGGTCTTTAATCTTCCCTTCAAGAATAAGGGCGCTGATCTTTTCCTGTATCAACTGGCCCAGACGCTCGGTTCGATATTCAGCCATTATCCGTTCAGCTTGCGGGCCACTTCAATGATTTCAATCACTTCAAACTGATCGCCCACCTTTATGTCATCAAAACCCTCAAGACCGATACCGCATTCGTAACTGGCGGCCACTTCACGGGCATCATCCTTGAAGCGTCTGAGCGAGGCGATTTTGCCTGAGTGAATAACGATCTCTTCGCGGATAACATTGACGTTTGCGCTGCGCTTGACCGTGCCGCTTTGCACATAACAACCGGCAATGGTTCCAATTTTTGGAACCTTGAAGGTATCGCGCACTTCCACAAGAGCGATAACTTCTTCTTTGGTGTCAGGCTTGAGCATACCTTCCATTGCCTGTTCTATTTCTTCCACTGCCTTGTAAATGATATTGTACTTTCTGATATCAACCTTTTCCTGCTCCGCCAGAGATTTTGCCTTGGGCAGCGGCCGGACATTAAAACCAATGATAATAGCGTTAGATGCCATGGCAAGATCAACATCGCCTTCGTTAATGGGACCGGGCAGGGCCTGTATGACATGAAGCCGTATTTCTTTGGTGGAAAGTTTTTCCAGACTCGACTTGAGGGCTTCGGCGGAACCCTGCACGTCAGCCTTGATGATCACTTTCAGTTCCTGAATCTCCCCGTCACTGATCATGTCATGGAGATTGTCCATTGTGATCTTTCTGAAGTTTTTGGCGTCTTCAAAACGTTTGAGTTCCTGCCGTTTTGATGAATATTCGCGGGCGATTTTTTCGTCATCGACAACCTGCAGGGGATCTCCTGCATTGGGAATTCCCTCAAAACCCAGCACCTCGACAGGCATGGACGCTGTCGCGTGCCTGAGTTTGTCTCCCTTGTCATTAAGGATCGCCCGCACCTTGCCGGGCCAGATCCCCGCGACAAAGGAATTGCCAACAGAAAGCGTTCCCTTCTCTACCATGACAGTAGCGACAATGCCCCGGCCATGATCGATCCGCGATTCAATGATCTTTCCTTCGGCGCTGCGCTGGAAATTGGCCTTGAGATCAAGCAGTTCCGCTTCAAGCAGAATCGCCTCAATGAGTTTTTCAATGCCTGTTTTTTGCAGGGCGGAAAGTTCGACAAACATCGTCTGGCCGCCCCAGTCCTCAGGCATGAGGCCAAGATCGGACAACTGGCTTTTGACCCTGTCAGGATTTGCCTCCGGCTTGTCAATCTTGTTAACCGCAACGATGATCGGAACATCAGCTTCTCTGGCGTGGTTAATGGCCTCAATGGTCTGGGGCATGACCCCGTCATCCGCGGCGACTACCAGTACAACAATATCAGTTACCTGCGCACCCCGCGCCCTCATGCGGGTAAAGGCCTCATGGCCGGGGGTATCAAGGAAGGTGAGGTTGCCATTGGGCGTTTCCACCATGTACGCGCCAATATGCTGGGTGATACCGCCGAATTCACCGGAAACCACGTCCGCTTTGCGGATTGCGTCAAGGAGCTTGGTCTTGCCGTGATCAACATGTCCCATAACAGTAACAACCGGAGGCCTCGGCAGCAGTTCCGCTCCCTCATCAGAACCGGTTTCGATTACCGTCTCATCGTACAGGCTGACGATCTTTACTTCCGCGCCGAATTCAGCCGCCAAAATAGTCGCGGTATCAGCGTCAATTTGCTGGTTTATCGTAACCATCTGACCCATGCTCATCAATTTCTGAATAAGATCAGATGCTTTCAGATTCATTTTACGGGCCAGTTCCGATACCGAAACTACTTCCATAATTTCAATGGATTTTGGCACGGGGTTGGCTACATGGGTAATTTTTTTCTTGGTCTGGAGAAGTTTCTCCTCCATCTCAAGTTCTTTCTCTTTGCGGTTGTATATCGGCTTTTTGGCCTTAAAGGTTCGTTTGACAGGCCCTTTGCCTTCGGGTATCGGAACCGGAGACTGGGTGGCAGAACCGCTGCGGCCAAATCCCGGACGGGAGCCAACTCCGGGCTTGCCGCCCGGTGCGCCAGGTCTGGGGCCAAAGCCCGGCTTGCCGCCCGGCGCGCCAGGTCTGGGACCGAAACCGGGCCTGCCGCCCGGTGCGCCAGATCTGAAACCAAACCCTGGCCGATTCCCGCTGTCAGGGCCTGACCGTCCCGCATCTGAATGAAATTGCTTTCCGCCACCGGGTTTACCGGCCGGGCCTCCGGAACGCGGAGCGCCAAAACCTGAACCTGAATGACGGCCCGCGTCAGACGGTTTTCGTCCAACCAGTCTGCCCCCTACCCTGCCGGCTGCCGCGGCAGGCCGCTGGGAAAAAGAAAATGGCGTTGTCTGATTTGACTGCGCGGCATTGGAGCCGCCTTCAATATCTTCTTCTACCGCTGCGGCGCTGTCCGCCGCCTCGGTCTTTTTCGTCTTTGTATCATTGACAGAGGGTTTATCGGGAACAGTATCCGCTTCGCCGGAACTCGCGGCATCAACGGCGCTTCCCGAAGGGCTTGAGACAACAACTTTAGGTTGAACTTTTTTTCCTGATCCTGAAGGAGAAACAGCGGCTCCTGAGGCCGGCTTCTTTTTTACAATGATCACCTTTCGTTTCTCGCTATGTTCCCCTTTTCCGCTACCTTCGCCAGCTTCGCTTTGGGGATGCTTGATGAGTTCAGCCTTTGGTTTTAGAGTATTGTCTGTTTCCTCTGCCATTTATTCCTCTTCTTCCTCCTCGTATTCAAAACTCAGCCCAACGCCGCAGTTGGGACAGCTCGTCATGTCTACGGTTATTTTTGCCCCACATTCGGGACAGGTATATTCTTCAGCTTCGGCGCTTTCATCTTCCGCTTCCGGCGCGGCTGGTTCAGCAGCTTGTTCTTCCTCGTATTCTTCTTCGCCCCCGTCTTCCACAACTTCAACGTATTCTTCGATCAATTTACGCAAAACCTCGATCTGTTCCGCTGAAATATTTTGTATGGCAGCCAGTTCATCAGGTTCAAGGGCCAGGAAATCTTCGATAAAGTCTATGCCGTTATCCAGCAGAGCCTGGGCAAGTCCGGCATCAACGCCGGGAAGTTCCGAAATGCGGGAAAGTTCTTCGCCCTCGGAATCGCCGAAAAGTTCTGAAACAGCGCGGCGGGATTCGGCGGCAATGTCCATTTCGGCAAATTGCGCGTCTGTTTTGACATCAATGTTCCAGTCCACGAGCCGGTTTGCCAGACGCACATTCAAGCCCTGTTTGCCGATTGCCAGCGAGAGCAGGGAATCGTTGACAACTGCCAGCGCCTTGTGGGTCTTTTCATCAAGGATGATAACGTCCCGGACTTCCGCCGGTGAAAGTGCGTTCTTGATAAAGCGCCGGGGATCAGGATCATATTTGAGAATGTCTATCTTTTCCCCTTCAAGTTCCTTGATTACCGCCTGAATCCGCACGCCCTTGAGTCCCACGCAAGCCCCTACCGGATCAACATCATCGCGGTTGGAATACACGGCCAGTTTGGTCCGGTATCCCGGCTCGCGGACAATTTTGTGAATCTCAACGGTTTTGTCATAAACTTCAGGAACTTCAAGCTCAAAAATCGCCCGCACGAAATCCGGATCAGTACGGGACAGCACCACCTGTAAACCCGCAGGAGTTTTGTTTACCTCTTTGATGAGGGCTTTTATGCGATCATTAACATCGTATTTTTCTCTTGGAGACTGGAACTTTTTGGGAAGGATGCCTTCCATTTTTCCCAGATCAACATAGATAGTCCCGTTCCGTTCCCGTTGATAGTAGCCGATGATTATCTCACCGACCTTGTCTTTGAATTCAGAATAGAGGCTGTCTTTCTGAATCTCCCTGATTGTCTGATGAGCGGTCTGCTTGGCGCTCTGTACCGCAATCCGGTCGAATTCCATGGGGTCAACTTCGACCAGTATTTCATCTCCGGTTTCCGCTTCAGGGTTAAGCTCCCTGGCCTCTTCAAGGTCTATCTCCGCCACCGGATCGTATACGCCATCATGTTCCACGATTTTTTTCTGGGCGTAAATCGCAACCTCGGTATTCTCATCGTTAAATCTGACAACAGCGTTATCCGCATTTCCAAAACGGCGCTTATATGCGGCGATCAGTGTATTTTCAATGGTCCGTAATATCAGTTCTTCTGACATTCCCCGGTCCTGACTTAACTGGCGGATTGCTTCCGACATATCCGTAGCCAATTTATTCCTCCTGTAAAGCGTTCGGCCTCATAGAGTCCGATGGATTCGCAGAGTCCAATTTCGCTTTGGCGATAATTTCGTAATCCAAACGCATGGTTCCCTCTTTTTGCTTTAATACTATCCCATTCTCATCGGCAGATTCCAGTATCCCCGCCGACCAGTCTGAAATATCCGTCCGGTAACAACGTACCGGCCTGCCCCGGTAATGGGTAAACTCCGTCCCGTCTTTTATCAGCCGGTCTATACCCGGAGAGGACACTTCTACAGAAAGTTCCTGCTCCGGAAAGGCCAATTCCAGACAGGGCATTATCGCGTAATGCGCCCGCGAGCAGTCATCCAGCCCCAGGGGGCCCGGCTTATACACCACTACCCGAACCTGAGCCGTTCCCGGAGAAGGTTTTCTCCCTTTGCGCCGGAACACATTCAGTTCAATGAGTTCCAGCCCCAGACCCCGGAGTATGGTTTCCAGAGCTTCTTTGAGGGACGCTGTCCCGTCCGGCGCTTCTGCATTGGCGGAATACCGCACTGTTTACCCTTCCCTATCAATAAAAAAAGGGCTTTTCGGAGCCCTTTTTCTGATGAAAAGCTATACTGTCTATAAATAAACTAACGGTTTTAGGAAAAAATGTCAAGGGGGCGCTAATACTTCCGGAGTAAGTCCATTGGCTTGAGTTTTCCCGCCCGCCGTGAGGGAAGCCATGAAGCTACTACTGAACAGAGAATCGTAAAACAGCCGATGAGGAATACTGCGGACCAGTCAATAACAACGGGTATCGTTTCCAGGTAAAAACCGGGATCAAGTATCTTTACTTCAGCGCCCTTAAAAAGCGATGAGAAAAAGCTCAGCAATTTTTCCAGCGAGCGGATCAGGGGATTGATATTATTGCCGATGAGCAGCCCCAGTATAATACCGGCAATGGCTCCGCAAAGACCGGTAAGAAAACTCCCCCACAAAAAGATGTCTGTTACGCCCTTTACGCTTGCCCCGGTAACTTTCAGCACGGCGATGTCCCGCTGCCGCTCAATGACCAGCATGGATGTTGCCGAAGAAACATTCACCGCGGCAACAATGACCACCAGGGCCATTATAAAAAGGAGCAGTTGCCGGGTGGATTCGTATGAACTGTATTGGGAGCGCATCAGTTCTTTCCATGTGTATATTCCATAACCTCCAGCCAGTTCGGAATACAAATACCATGACATTGTATCCGCTTTCCGGTAGGGATCGCTGATTTTTACAATAATGCTGGAAGAAGATGATTCCGGGGATAAAATACGCTTGCCCCCTTCCCTGCTGATAATACACCAGAGCGCGTCCAGTTCATGGTAGCCGGATGAGACTATGCCCCTGACAATAAAAGGGCTCATACGGGGGATGTTTTTTCCATCCTGGCCGGTTCTGATTGTCATAAGCCGCACCGTATCCCCCACTTCCGCGCCGATAGAAGCCGCAAGGCTTTCACCTAACAGCATATCTCGATCCGTTTCCGGTTTTGAAACCCCTGATCGTATTTCCAGATACTCGGCGCTTCCTGAGTCTTCCCAGAACGAAGGGTCAAGCGCGCGAATGCTGGCTCCGGTTCTGCCGGTCTTTCCCATCAGTACGCCCATACCCCGCTGTTCGGGCCATGCTCCCCGGATGCCGTCAAGTTTCCTGATTTTTTCAGCTACATCTTCCGGTTCCTCAGAATCAATATAATTGAAAACCTGCAAATGTCCGGTTCCCAATTCCAGATAGCGGTCCATAATACCCCGTATCATGCCGTCCGCTACAATGAGTGTAACAATAATGGGAATAAGACTGACCGCGATCCCCGCGGCGGCTCCCCGGAGATAGCGGCCTCCCTCATGGGCGCGGCCAAGAAGATAACGGATCGCAATAAAAAAACAGGAACGGTTTTTCATGATAAGTTCGTCAGTCTCCTCCGCTTCCGGCAAGCAGGCCGTTCTCCAGCGTAAAACGGAGGGAAGCGCGGGCAGCGACTTTTTCGTCATGCGTAACAACGATCAGTGTTTTGCCCCATTTTTCAGCGCCGGTAAAGAGAAGTTCCGCTACCATTGCGCTGTTATCCGGGTCCAGATTGCCGGTCGGCTCATCGGCAAGTATCACATCAGGATCGTTTATCATGGAGCGGGCCACCGCTACCCGCTGGCGCTCGCCGCCTGAAAGCTGGGAAGGATAGTGGCCGGTACGATCATCGAGTTTTACATCGGCCAGCAAAGAGCGGGCCTTTTCCAGCGATTCCTTTTTTTTCATTCCCGCGATATAGGCGGGCAGCATCACGTTTTCAAGGGCGGTAAAATCCTTTAACAAATAATGAAACTGAAAGATAAAACCCGCCCGTCTGCTCCGGTATGCGGACAGCGCCTTTTCCGGCAGACCGGTGATTTCCTCACCGCCGACAAGCACCTTCCCTCCGTCAGCCAGATCAAGCCCGCCGATGATATTAAGCAGGGTGCTTTTACCGCTTCCGCTCTGCCCGCTTACCGCCGCGGAAAGCCCGCGGGGTATCTCAAAACTTACCCCCTTCAAAATATGAAGGGTCTCAGCGCCGGAAAGATAATTTTTGACAATGTTTTCAACCTTGACCATAATCTCACCATCATACATGACATCATTACTCATAACGCAGCACCTCCGCAGGACGTATATGGGAAACTTTTCCCGAAGCAAACCATGCCGCAAGCAGGGCGGAAAAAAATCCAAACAAACAGATCAGCACAATTTCATGGGGAATGATCCGGGAAGGTATTTCCTTGATGTAAAATACCGCGGGCGAAAAAAACGCAAAGCTGCCGGCTTCTCCCGCTCCCAGCATCCCCGTAAAAATATTCGCAATAGTAATAAAAAAATTCACAATTCTTTCGATAATGGTAAAAAACCGGGAAATATTCGATGAAATAAGCAGGCCCGGAATAAGACCGGCAGCCGTACCGAAAAAACCGATGATCGCCCCATCGCAGACAAAAACAAAACGCACTGCCTGTTCCCCGCCGCCCACCGCGCGCAAGAGGCCGATTTCCTCGCGGCGTTCCAGTACCGATCTCCTTTGCGCCTGAAAAATGTTAAGACCCACTACAATAAAAATCAAGCCAACCAGAATAAACATAAAAAGTTTTTCGGTCCGCAGCGCGCCAAAAAAGGAACGGTTATAATCCCGCCAGCTTGAAAGTTTTATTGTTTCAAATCCGGGCTGTTCAGCAAATTTTTTACGCGCCAGTTCAAGAACATTCCTGTCATGAAAACGGTTCTTAAGTTTCATTCCCAAAACAGGGCCAAAACCGGAAAATGCTGCGGCGCTTTCGATGTTAATAATGGCCAGACCCGAATCATATTCATAAAAGCCGGTTCTGAAAATTCCGGTAACAATGAAAGTTTCCACCCCTGTCCCGGCGCTTTCATCCGCCGCATCGGCTGTTCCCGGCAAAATCGCCGCAATCGAAAAGAGTGTTAACTCATCGCCGGTTTTCAGCCCCAAACGGCGTGCCAGCTCTGATCCGAGCAGCGCTGATCTGCGATCCTCAATCGAAAAAGAGCCGTCCTCAAATCCCAGTCTGGCCCCCAGAGCGGGATCGATCTCAAGGGCATTAACCGGAAGACCCCGGATCATGGCCGCCTGCTGCCCTCCCCGCTTTCCCCTGACCAGAGCCTGAAATTCACGAAAGGGAATCACCGCGTTTATTCCGGGAATCTCAAGAAGCCTATTCCGCGCCTCGCCGGTTTTTTCCGGCGGAAATGATTCCATACGCACATGGCAGGAGGAAATCTCCAGTATGCTTTCGATAAAACTTAACTGAAAGCCGTTCATAACGGCAATAATTACGATTAACGCCAGTACGCCGGTGGCGATTCCCACAACTGCCAGGATGGGGGAAGGAGAATTCTTGCGGCCCTTAAAGGTATACCGCGCCGCCACATACCAAACCCAGGAAATTCCGCCGCTTTTCATTCCGCCTTACCCTCTGTTCCCCGGTGACTGCCTGTTCCGTATCCGTTCTTCGGAAATTTTTCTGCCGTTCTCCCAAATTGCCCGGAGAATGGCAACTCCATCCATATACAGTTCTTCTATTTCCCTGCTGCCTTCTGCGCGAACCAGCCGTTCCAGAACCCCATTACGCAAATTCCGCTCAAGTATCCGGTTCCCCTTACCATCGAATTCAAATTCAATAAGCCATTCATCGTTACCTTCGGTTTTGAGGATGGCAATGATCCGGTCGCCTGACCATGTGTTTTGTATTATCCAAACCGGATTATCCTCACTGTCCAGCAGGGTCTGGGTCAGTATCCTGCCGCGCTCGCCTGTGGTAAATACCATGCGGTAGCCCTCTGCCGCATAAGTATCGCCAAAAAATTCAAATTCCGGGGGTAACTGTTCATACATGAAACTGTCGTCCCTGGCAGCGTCCAGCACACGGTAAGGGAAAGCAATCCTCACCGGGGCGGCTGCGATCTCTGCATGGTATATACGCTCTACCGACCGCAGCGCGGCGGAACGGTTATAACGGTAATGATCCGTGTGGATTTTCTGCGATTCCGCGCCGGGCATCTTTTGCCAGCCTTCGACTGTTACCAGAATGCTGCTGCGGTAGAAAAAAATATTTACGGTTTGCCCGCCGTCTTCGGCAAATACATATTCTTCGCTCAGGTAGCCATCTTCATTGTATAACTCAATAAAGCCGCGGGAAATGCGGGTAATTTCTTCAACGGCAATTTCTTCGGCAATTTCCTCGCCAGCTTCATCAGGCCCGTCTGTATCCGGCGAAACTTCCGCCAGAATTGCGTCTAATTCAACATCCGGTTCAGATTCAATTTCATCCGGGGCCTGGTTAAAAACAGCCGCCAGCCGGGTTGTTCCCGCCGCATCATGAAAGAGCCATTGCCGCCGGGATTCTTTTCCCCGCTTATACAGCACACGAATTTCAATGGAATAGTCATCATGATAATACGGCAGCAATAGCTCCGGCAGTTCAGCGGTACTGATATGATCAATAACCAGCGCATACTCATTGCGCAGAGCCGCAAGCCGCGAAGGAATCTCCTCCAGCGTCATACCTCCGGCATTGGAACGGAACCAGCGCGGCAAGGCAAGCGGTTTTTCTTCAGAGGGCAGTTCACCGGACAGCGGATCAGAGGCGAATTCATCAGGCAAAACATCAATGAAAGGATCATCGGCCTCAGTCTCCTGGGTAATAGCGAGAAAACTCACCATAAGGAGCATGAGAAGAAAAAAGAAAATGCCTCCGGGCTTTTTATACAACACCGGCAAATTCCCCCGCATAGCTGTGAGGATCAAAGTCCTCAATGTCCCCGTATTTTTCTCCGGTACAGAGATACACCACCGGAAGGCGTAATGTTGAAGCCAGAGAGAACACTACTCCCCCCCTGGCGGTAGAATCGTATTTGGTAAGAATCACCCCGTTAGGTGAAACCGCCTCGCAAAATGTTTCAGCCTGGGCCAGAGCATTCCTGCCGGTAGTCGCGTCCAGCACCAGATACTTGATGTACGCGGCCCCGGCTGCTTTGCTCTCCACCACCCGGTCGATTTTCCGCAGTTCTTCCACCAATGCCGATTTGGTGTGCATACGGCCCGCGGTATCGGCGATGATAAGGTCCCCGCCCCCGGCCTGCGCCGCTTCAATGGCATCATAGACCACTGCCGCAGGATCGCCGCCGTGCTGGTGGGCAATGACCCGCACATCAAGCCGTTCTCCGTGTATTTTAAGCTGATCAATGGCCGCTGCCCGAAAGGTGTCCGCCGCGGCGAGAATGGGCTTTCGTTTATACTTGTCACGGAAACGGGCGGCCAGCTTTGCGGCGCTGGTGGTCTTGCCCACCCCGTTTACACCCAGCAGCAGAATCACCGCCAGTTGATTGCCCGCGAAAATTGGATGCTGTCCGGCAACTGGCAACAGCCCTTCGCATTTACTGTTGCGCAATTCTTCTTCCAGCAGCCCTGCGAGTTTGAGCCGTGCTTCTTCCGGCGTGGCGATTTTTTCTTTCCTGCAGCAGTCCCGCAGAAGTTCAGCGGTTTTATACGCTTCCGCAGCGCCAAAATCCCCTTCTACCAGCAGATCTGAAAGTTCTTCAAAAAACTCTTCCGAGATCGCCTGACTTCCGCTAAAAAAATTTTTTATTCTTTCGGCAAAATTCATTCTTTCTTTTTATCCTGTTTTATTATCGGCGTTGAATCTTCGGTGGCGGTATACAGGTATCGCGCCATCTGAACTATTCCATAAACAGCCGCTACGCCAAAGGTAATAAAAGCGCCTGTACTTATATAATACATTCGTTGAGTATCTTCGAACAATTCAATTACGCCTCTCTGGTACGCCTCATTCTGGCTTGTATATATGCCGTTGCTAACCCATGCCGCTATGCCCGTGAGCCATGTCGCGCCCCATGCCCAGTAATACCAGTTTCGCGCCTTGTTCACCCGCTTCTGTCCTGTACTCGGAGGGATGTTTGTTCTCAGTGAAAAGTTATACGTTTCATCAGGCCGCTCAGGTGTCTGAAATACCGCTTTGGCAGTTTCCCCTCTCTGTGTTTCCACGGTGAAATAATCAAGCTGATCAATTGGCAGCCGCAGATTCAGGGGAGCTTCCCCCACATACAGCGCTCCATGATACACAGATACATTTACTCTGCCGGGGACATCAATATTTACTTCTCCATATTGCAGAGGACTCAAAACTACGCTTATCTCCGTGTGTTCTCCGGGTAAGAGATCTGTCTCCAGGATTTCCGGCTGATAGTTTTCCGCTGAAACCGCTACAACCAGTTTCCCCGGAGGATACTCTCTGGTTTCAACCTGCCCCCGTCCGGCAAAACTCCGGTTGATCAGCACCAGAGTTTCTTCAGGCTCTGTGCGTACGGCAACAGTTGCCGGCCTGCTTCCGCTCAACGCCGCAATTAATCTGCCGGCAATCTCATCCACTGCCACGGCTGTGTCATCAGCGGAAAAAATAATACTGTCCTCATAAACAAAGGAACGGGTATAAAGCGCGTATAGCCGCAGCGTAACATAATAGCGTCCATGAAAGTCCCGTATAGAACCGGTAAGAAAAGCGTCTGCCTTCTGATTTTGACAGAAACGGTATTCGCCGCCCGATACCGGCGGGGCCGGATAATTCCCGTCCCTGTTACTCTGGGTAATCTTGAACTCAGGCTCATTATTTATCAGAGGTTTTTCAGCTTCTTTTTTTTCGAATTCTTCCCGAAGCCTCGCAATATCAGCATCAACCCTTTTCAGGTTCCGCTGGTATCTCCAGTCCGCCTCACCCCGGTATAACAGCAGGGTACGCTCATCCTGCTTTGCGGACAGGGCCTTTGCCGCGGCAGTTACCGCTTGAGACCATGCGTATCCTTCATAATAGGCGTATTCAGGAGAAACGCGAATCCGGTGCTGTATCACATTAAGGGTATCAACCAGACCTCTTGTTACCACATTGCCTATGATTCGCTGCGCCGCAGGCAGCGCGGAAGTATCAAATGCGGTAATACAGAGAGTCCAGTCGCTGTTTAGGGGGGCTTGTTCCGCTTCTTCTGCTTTTCCGGCGGCGGACAGGGATGAAACGGCAAGCAGCGCATATACGGGAAAGGTAATTGCAAATAACACAGCGCGAATAGCTGTGCGTGTATTCACCATCTGTACCCCTATTTTCCGCGGCCTATTTTTTGGTATTGGCCCAGGAAAACCGCAAATATTCCTCGATGAAGGGATCAATGTCCCCGTCCATCACCGCCTGTATGTTTCCCATTTCCGTTTTGGTACGGTAATCCTTTACCAGAGTATACGGTTGAAACACATAGGAACGTATCTGGTTACCCCAGGAAATATCCTTTTTTTCCTGGGCGAATCTTTCGTTTTCTTTTTCTTTCTCCTGCCGGTAATATTCATACACCCGTGCCTTGAGCATACTCATGGCAATGGCGCGGTTTTTGATCTGGCTGCGCTCACTCTGGCAGGTGACTACAATGCCCGTTGGCAGATGGGTAAAGCGCACCGCGCTGTCGGTCTTGTTTACGTGCTGACCGCCCGCTCCGCCTGAACGGTAGGTATCTACCCGCAAATCTTCGGGCCGTATGTCAACTTCGATTGAATCATCAATGACCGGAAAAATATACACCGAGGCAAAGGAAGTATGCCGCCGGGCATTGGCATCAAACGGGGAAATCCGCACCAGACGGTGTACGCCGGACTCGCCTTTGAGGTAGCCATAGGCATAATCCCCTTCGATTTTACAGGTAGCCGATTTAATACCCCCTTCGGCTTCCAGCCGGTCAACTTCATCTATTGAAAAACCCCGCCGCTCTGACCAGCGTAAATACATCCGGTACAGCATCTGCGACCAGTCACAGGCCTCGGTTCCGCCTGCCCCGGAATGAACCGTCAAAAAGCAGCCGTTTTTGTCCATCTCACCGCCCATGAGTTCAAACAGATTCTGCTTTCCAAAACGGGCGGAAATATCCTTGAGGGCGCTCTCGATACCGGAGCTTTCCCTCTCGTCCCCGGCCTCCATCGCAAGTTCATGCAGGGCCTCAAGATCGTCAATTTCGGTGCGGAGCGCCTTCCAGGGCTCATAGCGGTTTTTCAGACCCTTGAGCTCGGTCATGATTTTTTCCGCAGCCTGACTGTCGTTCCAGAAACCCGCTTCGGCGGTTCGCTCCTCAATACCGGCTATACGCTGCCCAAAAGAAGCGTCCTCAAAGACGCCTCCATGTTTCGTAGATTCGCGCCTTTATATTCCCAATGGGAGCGCCCAGTTCACTCAGCAGCATAGTATCTCCTTAATATTGAAAATAGCTGAAAAATACAAATGTTTCAAGCGGCGGATACAAGCGCAGATACGAATGTATCCGCTGAATTTTACGGTACATACGGTACTATAGAAACATTGCTAATATAGAATGTTCCTGTTTGACCGGCGCATTGGAGTTGCAGACTTGGTGTATTGTGCATAACAGCAGGCAATGGGTTTCCATCAATAATAAATCGCTGCTCAGTTTCAGTTATGGTAATATCTTGACCCAAACTGCCATTGGTTTCATCCCAATAATACTGAACATACATTTGCCGGGTTCCGCTCGCTGTTTTGGCGGAAAAGCTATATATATATTCAGCCTTTTTTTCTCCGTTATAGTCAAAGCATAAAGCCGCGTCCCATGTATTCGCACCCAAAGAACTGAGCGTAACTGTATATACGCCATCCTGATTATTCAGACTTATCGCGGCAGGGGCATTATTGTATACGTACGGATTTAACGCCAGAGACTCAGGCATTAGTGATAAATTTGTTATATCAATATTTGTTTTAGCCTGATTATAGATCGATAAACAGGAAGCAACATCTTTATTCTCAGAGCTTATCGGTTTTATTTGATCCCAGAGAGCCGCATTATTGAAACCGTAAAAATTCCACTTGACCTGTGTATTAGCCGTTTGAGCCGGAACATACATTTGCCAATTCGAAATACTTCCTGTGTTGGGGACTGCGGTTTGGCCCAATATTTTACCGTTAGCCATGACTCGCATTCCTATATATGATATATCGCTTGGGGTATCAGGAGCAAGACTGACGGTTCCGCTCAATCTTATTAAACTAATATCTGACAGGTTAATGGAAATATTATTGATATTCCCTGAATGAACACTTCTGGAAACTCCGGTATCAATAACAAACAATGAACTTATACTGTCCTGATTTTCATAGCCCTCTACCTGAAAATAAATTTGAGTAGAGTTTACAAACGGCGTTATTATTGTTGACCATTGTGCGGAATTTTCACCTCCTGCCAGTGCAAGAGAGACTTCTCTTCTCCATGTCCAGTCCGCATTATGAAGAACAGATTTAACATATTGAACAGGCGTATCAATAACCGGAAGGATGAGATTTCCGCTCAGGGTAATACCGCCGGATGTCAATCTGTAATTCGCGGTAATCTGAGCGCTACCGGAAAGATTGACAAGGGTGGTCAGAGTAGAAGGGCTGACAGCAGCGCCTCCGGTCACTGTCCAGCCGACAAATTCATAACCATTGGGAACATTCGCCGTTACCGTAACGGGATATTTGGTGTAGTATTTTCCTGTCCAGTTTCCGCCCGCAAGGCTTGGGCTTGTCGTATTGATCTTTATGGATGCGTCAGGAACATTTGTACCGCTGTTCTTTGCACTCAGGGTGACATTTACCAAACTGCCCAAATTTCCAAAATGTTTTGGCAAATAATTGTTAGTCATCGCATCTCTTACTTTTCTTAGATAGTTTCTGGCATCAGATGCTTTGTTTTCAAAAACCGTTGTCCATCCCGGATTCCATTGATTCTGCCCCGGATACCCCCACCGTTCAAAATAATGCGGCATTAAGGGTCTGTATATGGCTGCTATTTCGTTCAATTTGGCTAGAGCGGAATTGTATTCAAAGTTTACATTATACAAATCCATCATGGTAATGACAAATTGCCGGCTAAAATCAGGATTTTTTAACAACTGTTTAAATAGTTTGGCGTTTCCATAATCATTACCGTCCTGGTCAAGGACTTTGGGGAAAGGATCGATAGGCTCACCGCCGCGATAAATCCCCATGGTCATATCCAAATCGAACATCATCCAGCGCCATTTGCCGTCTCCGTATGGGTTGCCCTGTTCCTTGTTCCTCACCCTCCACAATTGGTAGTTATTATTCGGCCAATCCTCATTGTTGACGTAAATTTGCGCGGCGAAATAATCAATAAAGCTCTGAATGTCAAATATTTCGCAAAAAGCCTCATAGTTTGACTGTATGGACATATCCCGTTCCTGATGGCTCATCATGTCCCAATACAGAACCATGTCAGATTCGATGCCCTCATCCAATTCCCAATTTTCAACAGATATGACATTGTTCCGGTTAACGCCAAATTTTTGTTCCAGATAATGGTCGCTGTACTTCTCCTGAAGATTATAAAAGCTCCAGTATTCCCCATTCAGATATACTATGCAGGGCACTGCGGCTTGCGTGGTAAAATTACGGTCACTGACAAGGCTTTGTACGAATACATCATAAAATTTTGTATAATCGGTGTCATTTCCGCCATTTCTCAGCATGAAATTCTTATTCCTTGTGATGGGCGTTATCTGATCAGCTTTAACAGCGCCAGGAATCAAGGGATAATTGCTCAGATTGTTTATGCCGTACTCTTCCCTAAAGTACACGTTAAAACTTTTCTGCCCCCTGTCTCTGCTCCATCCGCCGCGGACGCGAATACCCACCCCCGTAGAAAAAGCCAGGTTCCTGCTTCCGTCAAAAAAATCCAAATTCGCTTCCCTCTCCCATTCCCTTCCCTTTTTATTAAAATTATAATTAGGCCACACCCGGTAACCGGGCCCCCCCTGAACATAAATGCCTGTGGCATCATCCAACAGGTTTTTGGGGTCGGTAACAAAAGAGATAACAGGATGGTTCCCATATCTCTGCAAATTATTGCCTATGAAATAGGTACGTGTCAGCACATCGCTTTGTTTGCCGTTGGAATCTACCGTTAACGCGCGAATCACTGTGGCTTTTTGCACTTGTTCCACGGTTGGATAATAAATTTCAGGCGCACTGCCCCGTGGATCACCGGGCCTCATGTAAAACTTTGTGGTATTTTCCCGCGTTGCCAGAAGATTAGGCTGCCCATTGCGATTTTGTACGGTAATGGGGGCTTTGTATTGAAATACCGGCCCCCCGCTTGTTGCTTTTGACGGCAAGGGAATGCTCCCATCAATCGAGTAATATACCTTTGAGCCTGCCGGAGCCGCTAATGTAAGCTGAAATGACTGGGGATACAGTCCGCTATTATGGGAAAAGGTGAGTCTTCTTGCCTCCGCTATCTCGTAGTCATCATCCGGTTGATCCTTACAAGACACAAGCAAGGTTACAAACAGCAATAGGAAGCACATTACATTCCGGTAACTCTTCATAACGATTCACCAGTTATGGG
>JAIRUN010000029.1 GCA_031254365.1 Treponema sp.
GTGAGCAATGAATCGTGTTGAAAGTATTCTCCTTGAAAATATTGACAAAGACGGTTCCCTGTTTATTTTTCCCACTGATGTAGCCGCGTACCGGTGGGCGGATCATCTGCTGCGGCTCAGGGGCGGGACGATAGCGATGGACAAATTTATCGCATGGGATACTTTCAAGCAGAATTCAATCAGATCGCAGGTGCAGAACAGGCGCAGCATAGCTTCCGCGCTGCGAAAAATTGTCGCGAGCAGAGTTATTCGGGAAAACGCTGATCTGTGCGCCCAGGGAAAGCCGCCGCTATTCTCGGCATTGATACCTCCCCTGTGGGCGCGGCAGGCGGCTTCATTCGCGCCCTGGCTCAGGGATTTGCTGCCCCAGCTTGGAACATGGTTCAAAAAAATTACCGGACTGCCAATTGCGCTGATCAACAGCACGGAAGCGGAGCGGCTTGCGCGGGGATTTGATCCTGATGACCGTGATCTCTATATCCTTGCCATGCGTTATGCGCAATTTCTGGAGCAGCACGGCTTGTTTGAGCCTGCCTGGGAAACGCCGCCTTTTGCTGATACCGGCAAGGAATGTTTTATCTTTTTTCCTGAAGCCCTCTCCGATTACAGCGAATACCGGGAACTGCTTGCCGCAAGCGGTCATGTGCAAACCATTTGCGCCCCTGAAAGCAGCGCGGAATATGCAGCAAGCGATGTATTTTTTTATTCCAACTCCCGCAGCGAAATTACCGAGGCCGCGCTGTACATCAGGGCGCTGCATGAGCGCGAACATATTCCCTGGGACTCGATTGCGGTAAGCATTCCCGATGCGGGGACATACGAACCCTATGTGCTGCGGGAATTCGCCAGCCGGAACATTCCCTTTGTCAGACGGATCGGCAAACCTCTGGCTTTATATCCCGCGGGACAATTTTTCAAAGATTTGGCGAATTGCGCCTCACGGGATTTTGCCTTTTCTTCCCTTGCGAGCCTGATCCTCAACCGGCATCTTCCCTGGAAAGAAACTGAAACAATTCAGCAGCTCATCGAATTCGGAATTAAAAACAACTGTGTTAGTTCATGGATAGAAGAAGAAAACGGCGAAGAAAAGCCGGTGAATGTCTGGGAAGACGCCTTTGAACATCCATTCGGCGGTATAAGCAGCGTCAGCCGTCATTTTTTTACAGACCTGAAACGGCGGATCAAAGCCATGCGTAATGCCGACTCATTCGCCGAAATACGCAAGCATTATTTCAGTTTTCGCGGGCGTTTTTTCGACATGGACAAGTGCCTGCCTGAAACTGATCTGATCCTTTCCCGCTGTATCTCTGAACTGATGTCCCTTGTTGATATAGAAAAAACATTCCCCGATGCGCCGGCCCCTGATCCGTATATGTTCTTTACCGAATATTTGCAGGAAGTGAACTATCTTGCCCAGCAGCAGGTTTCAGGCGTTGCCATTCTTCCCTACCGCACTGCCGCGCCCGCTCCCTTTGACTGCCACATTATCCTCGGCGCAAGTCAGGATAAACTTTCCGCTGTTTTTCCACGGCTGGAATTTCTGCCGCGCGGCAAACGCGAAAAGCTCGGCCTTGTTGATGATGACGCTTCAGCTGCCTTCATCAATCTGCACAGGTTCAATTCAAAAAAACCCGCGGCGTTTTTCTGCGCCGAGCAAACATTCTCAGGTTATGCGATTCCCCACAGTCTGCTTGGCGCTGCCCTGAAACCCCGGCAGCGTTACGGTGAAGCCGCAGAGTATGAGGCGAAATTCAGCCCTGATTTGTATAAGGCCGAAAGTGGCTTTTATCAGGCGGTGGGAATAACGGCGGCGGAACAGAGCGCTTTTCCGCCCATGTTATACGAAAATCAAAAAAATGGATTTGAAGCATGGTTTTCCCGCCGTGGGCATGAAACAGATTCAAAAGACGGGTGGATTGCAAATAACGCGCTGCTGGAACTTATCCGCGAACGCTTCTGCCGCAACCCGCAGTTTCCCGGAAAATTCAGCGTGTCCGCTTCTTCACTTGCGCCCTATTTTCAGTGTTCGCTGCGCTGGCTCTTTGAACGGGTACTGGGACTTGAGAATGTGCAGATTGAAACCGGCTTAATGGAAGAAAATATCGCGGGCCTTGTGTACCATGCGGTGTTAAATCTTTTCTTTGATGAATTGAAAAAAAATGGCAATACGCTTTCCGCGCCGCCATGCCGGGAAGATGGAACGCCCGAATTGCCCGACACTTATCAACAACTGCTTACACGCAGCCTGAATGAAGTGTTTGCGGCGTTTCCCCGTATACCGCCCAATGACAAAGTAATGATGAGCGCCCTCAGCGCCCGGCTTCTTCGCGCTGAACAAAAACAATTCCGTTACCGGCTTGAAAACTGCCTTGCCGCCTTTCTCTCTTTCTTTGCAGGTTACCGCGTTATCGGAAGTGAAACCCTGTATCATTCAGAGCGCGACTCAAGTTTTCTTCAGGGGACTGTTGACTGTATGTTGGTTGATGAACGGGAAGATTCGGAAAGTAAAGGCGCAATCATTATTGTTGATTTCAAATTGAAAAATCTGCCGGACAGGGCGGCCTGTACCGGTGAAGAAACGGAAGGTCTTTCCAATTTTCAGCTTCCCATGTACCTCAGCCTCACAGAAGAAAATGAACAAAAAACCGTTAATGCGGCGCTATTCTTCAGCATTGTTGATGCCAAACCGGAAGTGTTATTCGGAGTAATACAGGATGTTGTAAGCGGATCATGTTTACCAAAAAAAGAAGATGAGCGGATAATGCCGGGAAGCGATTTATTCAAACACATAATGGGTGAATTCGGAGAAAAGGCGGAACAATTCGCCGCTGAAATATCCGGCGGCGAATTCTCCGTGTTTGATCCCAATTTTGAAAAATGCAGTATATGTAAATATCACCGGGTATGCCGGACGGTTTATAAAATAGACTGTGAGCAAAATCTGACATCATGGGGAAACAACAATGGAACCTAAGAAAAACCGCCCGGAACTCAACGATGAACAGCGGGCGGCGGCATTCTGCACGGAAAACGCGGTGGTTGCCGCAGGCGCGGGCTCAGGAAAGACTCTGGTTCTTGCCAGCCGTTTCGCGTGGCTTATCACCGAAAAAAATATTCGCATACACGAAATCCTCAGCCTTACCTTTACCAGAAAAGCCGCCGCGCAGATGTATCAGCGTATTCATGCCTTGTTAAGCGAAATTGCCGCGGAAGACAGCGGCGTTAAGGGGGAGCGCGCACGGCAGGCCTTAAACGATTTTATCCATGCAAGGATTCAGACGCTGGACTCATACAGCGCCGCGCTGGTAACACAGGCCGCTGTCCGTTACGGTATCAGCCCCAACTTCACAATAGACGAAGGCCGCTGCCGGGAACTTGCCCTTGAGGAATCCCTTCCCTTTGTGATTGCGCGGCGCGCTCATCCGGCGCTGGAACGGCTCTACAGCCAGAAAAGTCCTGAGATGATAGCCCATGATATTTTTGCCGAGGCCCTGTTCAATTACAGCGCCATTGATGAACCGCCGGGTATAATGCGGGACATACAAAAACAGTTTGAAATTATTTGCGCCGAATGGAAACAACAATATATTACCATCAATGATCTGTTAAACAAAATGGCGGAAAGCATTAGCGCTGATGAGACGTTGCTTCCTGATCTTGTTCCACTGACCTCCCAATTCATCTCAGGCCGCATTGTTTTTCCCGGCGAAGCGGAAATCAGGGATTATTTTATTTTTATAAAAAATACTACGCCTGAATCCTGTATCGAAAAAGCGGAGTCCCATCCGGTTCAAGACGCTATTATCAAAACGCTTACATTTATGTCTGAGATCAACAGCCTTAATCTGCGAAAAGGGAAAAAAAGTGATAATCATGCAAAAGAAGCAATCAAGCAGCTCCGTGGCATATTCGCGGCATTTTCATCCCTTGCGGTATTCTGCTTGCAGGCCGCTTTGATACAATCTGTCATGTTCCTGCTGGATGATTTACAGCGGCGTTATCTGAATAAAAAACGAAGCGAGGGAGTCTTGACTTTCAACGATGTGGCACGTCTTGCGCGAACCATACTGCTTGAACAACAGGATTTGAGGCAGAGTGAAAAAGAATCTTTCAAGGCAATAATGATCGATGAGTTTCAGGACAACAATGAACTGCAGAAAGAACTGTTGTTTCTGCTGGCGGAAAAACCTGAACTGACGAACAAAGGCGTTCCCCCTGCGGCTGATCTTTCACCGGGAAAACTTTTTTTTGTCGGCGATGAAAAGCAGTCAATCTACCGGTTCCGCGGCGCTGATGTTTCGGTGTTCCGCAAATTGAAAAACGAATTACACTCAAGGGAACTGCCCCTTAAAACCAATTATCGTTCCGCGCCGCTGTTGATCGGTTCATTTAATACCATTTTCGGCGGCAGCAAATTTGATTGTATGCGAAGGGTACATACCCCGTCCCTGCGGGACGAAACAGAGGGTATGTACCCTGAGACAAATACCTTACCAAAACAACCATACCCCGTCCGCTCTGCGGCGGGGTTGGTTGACCCGGAAGGAAAAGAGACCCTGCCGGAAAATCCATCGGTCTTTGCCGCAAGTTCAAGCCTGCCCCTCCATGAAGCTGCCTACTCGCCCCTGTTGGCCGGTAAAGAGGGTGAAGGAAAATTGAGTCTGTGTATTCTCGATAAAAAAAACATTGACAATGAAGAATCAGAGTCTCTGGCTGCCGTTGAAAATGAAGCCCGTTTTACGGCCGAGCGTATACAATATTTGTTAAACGAAAAAAACGAAGCAGGCGGACCAAAGTACCGGCCCGATGATATCGCGATACTGTTCCGCTCACGTGGCCCCCAATATCTTTTTGAAAAACACCTGAGGCTCCTTAACATACCCTATGCCTGCGAAGACCTGAACGGATTCTTTTTCGGAGGCCCGGTCAATGATATAATGTCGGTTCTCAGGCTTGCCGCCTACCCTCTGGACAGAGCGGCTTACGCGGAAATGCTCCGCTCGCCCTTTACGGGACTTTCCCTGCCGGGGCTTGCGATTTGTCTTGCCGCTGTTAACAAACCGGAATCCCCCAGGCCCTTTGACGATGAGCCGCTTCCCCTGCTTGCGGATGGGGATCATATCAAGTACCGTCAGGGACAGCGGCTCTATCATTTGATCCGGGACAAAAGCTGTACGGAAAGCATAAGTTCTCTGGTCAGCGAATTGTGGTACAATCAGGGTTACCGTTACGAGACCGAATGGAATCCCCAAACCGCTATCTACCACGAGTTATACGATTATCTGTTTCATCTGGCGGCACAGGCGGATACTGAAAATAAAGACCTTGCCGCTTTTACCGATTCGGTTCAGGCTTTGCGCGATTCCGGCGAGCGGCTGCGCGATATTGAGATACCGCTTGAG
This sequence comes from Treponema sp., assembly GCA_031254365.1. Classification (GTDB taxonomy): domain Bacteria; phylum Spirochaetota; class Spirochaetia; order Treponematales; family Breznakiellaceae; genus WQXQ01. The sequence goes on from JAIRUN010000029.1 coordinate 5,403, forward strand.
CGGCCCAGCGCGGTACATCTGCTAACGGTTCACAAAAGCAAGGGACTGGAATTCCCCGTGGTGTTTCTCTGCTGCTGCGATAAACACAGTCAATGGAGCAGCGCCAGCGCGGTATTTGATACCAGTGAGGCTGGCATTACACTTAACCCGCCCCTGCCCGCCCAATGCGCTGAAATTGACGGTGTCAAGCGCAATTATTTCTGGGAGCGTGCCCTGAATGATGAAAAAAGCAAAAGGCTGGCGGAACTGCGCCGCCTGCTCTATGTCGGCATGACACGCGCTGAAAATGAACTGTACCTTACCGGAGTTCTTGGCATTGGCAAAGATAATAAAGATGAAAAAAACGATTTTTCACTGCGGCTTAAAAAATACTATGAAGAAAAAATTGAAAAAAATTCAGACAAAAATACTATTGATGGCGATACGATTTTGGATAATGATACCTTTTTTGGCTTGTGCCTCCCCGCCCTCACTGCCCACATTCCGCCTGAGGGTCTTAAAGCAAAATATTCTTTCTTTAATATTGAAGAAATCCCCGCATATTCACAGGAATATATCAGAGAATGTGAAGTCCGTGGAGCAACACTTTCAAATGATCAGAAAGGACTTAACATCTTTTTTGAACGGGCGGAACCATTCTACCGTGATGCGCAATTCATTCAAACACCGCTCATAAAGAACAGGCATATTGCGCCAAGTTCTTTACAGAAGATGATTAAGCCGTCACCGGAAGAGGATACAATGACAAACGGATATCCTGATCATTTTATTATCAGTAAAGAATATTCCGGTGATAACGCAAGCGATGTCTTTGGCAAGGTTGATACCATGCTTGACCGTTACAACGAACAGGACGAAGACAGCGGAGAAAGGTTTAACTCAGGCGGTTTTGGGACCATAGCCCACATCTGCGCTGAAGCCCTGCTCAACGGCGAGGAAGCGATTATCCCGCCGAAACTTTCCGGGTTTTTAAGCGCTGAAGAAGCCGGCGCTTTTCTTGCCGCGGGAAATGAATTGGCCGCCCGCTTTGTACGCTCCCCTCTGGGAAAGATCGCCCAAAGCGCACAGATGCGTAAAAATGAATTTCAATTCAGGAGTTTTATACCGGACTCTCAAGGTAATGATCATTTTATCAGCGGAACCATTGACCTCCTGTTTGAAGAAGCCAGTACAATTCATATAGTTGATTTCAAAACCGACAACAGAGAAAACCCCAACTTGCATATCGCACAGATGGCCTGTTATTACCGTGCGGTCTACGATCTCTTTGTCGCCAATACACATAAAGAATGCCGGCTCTGGTTGTACTATCTGCGTTCAGGCCATGCGATTGAAATGACCGAGAAGGCGAAAAATTATAATCTGGA
>JAIRUN010000033.1 GCA_031254365.1 Treponema sp.
TCTCAAGTATCATTCACAAGTATATTACGGGAAAACTGGTAGATGAAAAAGCTGTGCTAAAGTCAATGGAACTGTTACGGCGGTAAATGTACCAATAGAGAGTCGCCTTCACTTTTCTAATTTCTACTTTCTACTTTCTCTTTTGTTTCGTGTTCATTATCAGCATTTGCAAACGGTTCTCGATATTGGCGAAACTTACGTCGGGACCGTAATCCAGGGGCAGAACCATTATGTCGGGATGCTCCTCCTTGATCTTTTTGATCACCCCGCGGCCGCAGATGTGGTTGGGCAGACAGCCGAAGGGCTGGAGGATCACAAAGGAACGCACCCCCTTCGCGGCGTGATGCAATATATCCGAAGATATTAAAAACGATTCCCCCGACAATACCGAATGATGCATTATGTGATCGCTCAATTTCGCCTTCTCCTCCAGGGTCAGATCCGGTTCGTACAGGGGATGCTTTTTGGCGATTCTGTCGGCGGACTTTACGGCAAATTCCATGAATTTACTGCCCAGTATCGCGTAAAGGCTTTCGTATAACGAATGACGCACTTTGAATTCTTTCATTTCGCACAGCGTATGATTCAGGAAAAGGTGGCGGTAAATCCCATGCATCCTGGCAAACATCACTTCCATACCGTTTTTTTCCAGATACTTTTCCACTTCCTGATTTGAACCTGGATGAAAGGTCAAAAGGTATTCACCCTGAACAAATACCGGTTCCCTCAGTGTCGAGCGGTCATAACGGACGGCGCAGAGTTTTTTCACGGCCCTTTTGTAGGCTTTATTGGAACCGGAAATGCCGCCTTTTGCAAGACCGGCGGAAATCTCGATAAGGGCGTTTTCTACAACGCGATCTGTCTCTCCTTTTACCAGTTCATAAGGCCGGATTTTGCGCCTGAGAAATTCAAGCACATCCGCCTGCACTATGCCCCACACAACATTGGCGTAAGTCAGCGGGGTAAAGCAAAATCCCGGATGGGCGTTCTTGGTATCCGATATGTCAGTGGTAACAAGCGGAACCTGGGGAAAGCCGGCATCGTCAAGGGCTTTCCTGGCAAGGGGCATATAATTTGCCAGACGGCAGTCGCACATGACCTTCCCCGTACCGACTACAACATTATCGGGATCATACTTGCCGCTTTTCAGGGCAAGTATAGCTTCGCCAATTACAATCTGCGCGGGCAGACACATATCGTTATGCACATATTTTTTCCCCATCGCTATCGCCTCAATACCTCCCATTGGCAACGGCTCTGTCCGGTGACCCTCATTGGCAAGGCTTCCGCTTACTATCAGGCTGAACGCGCGGCTGACATTGGGAACAAGCATTGTCTTTTTTCCACGTTCCGTTTTGTGTACCTTTACCGGATAAGGGTCACCTAAAGGTTTTGCGGTATGCGATTCTTTCTTCCGGCGTATCATCACCGTTTCCACAAAAGAGCGCACCCGTATACGCAAAGGGCCTGCAATTTCGCTTTCGTCCATTTTGAGGATAAGCGGGGCCTTGCCGGAAATTTCGTTCATAATGCGGGTGATCTCATCGGTGTACACAGCGTCATGCCCGCAGCCGAAACTGAAAATATCAACATATTCCAGCGCGGGATGTTCCGCGGCGATTATAGACCCCGAAAGCAGGCGGGCGTGGTTGTTATTGGTAATTTCGATCCGTGATTTATCAAGCGCGACCCTTCCCAGATTGGGGAGGGAATCCACCGTCAGTACCGGTATGCCGATACTGGTAAAATACCGCGACAGATTGTGGTTGACATGTTCATCGTACTGGTAATGCCGCCCGGCGATAACAACGGCAAATTCGCCTTTTTGTTCAACATCGTTAATTATTTTTTTGCCGTTTTCCGTCATGGCGCGCTTAAAATCTTCCAGCGCTTTTTCACCCTGCTTAATTGCGGCCAGAGTAAGCGATTCAGGAATATTAAACGTTTCTTTAATAAAACGGCAAATCTGAAAATCATGATCCTGTTTTGAGAACCAGTGGAACAGCGGCGTGTCAAATGGTATGCCGTGTTTTTCTTCGGGATTATCCGAACACCTGATCGATAAGGGATATCCTTTCAGTACCGGGCAGGTAAAGGTACTGGTTTTTTCAGGATTATCAGGCGGAATCCGGTTCATCTGTGGGAAAAATATTCTGTCAACTTTGCTGTCGATCAAATCCTGTATATGCCCATGCACCAGTTTCGCGGGAAAGCAGACTGTATCGGAAGCCACATATTGCAGACCCTTTTCGTACAGGTGTCTGGAGCTTTTGCGCGACACTTTTGTCTTGAATCCCAAAGCACCCCAGAATACTTTCCAGAAGGGCAGGTTCCGCCAAAAATCCAGTATCCGTGGAATCCCGATAGTGATGTCTTTGGCGGGGAGCAACTCCGTAAAAGGATAATCCTTAAAGAGCAATTCGTCCCTCAGCTTGATCATATCGGGAACGGAATTCATGGTATGCGTAATTTTTTTCGCCTCATCCCGCACAGCCGGGTCTGCGGGGTCGCCAACCAGTTCCCCGCGCTCGCAGCGGTTGCCGGTAACCCATGTCAGGCCGTTTGAAAAACGCACCAGAGTACGGTTACAGTTATTGCTGCAAAAGGGGCAGATTAGATTCGCTTCCTGCGTGTAACTGAAAATTTTCATCGCCTCAAAGCCGATAAAGCGGGAATGGTCGCCCGTGCCGTGGGGCGAAGTGTAACCGTGTTCCATGATTTCCCGTTTGGTTAAAAGGGCGATGCCAATAGCGCCCATTTCTCCGGGAAAGGGGGCACGGACTACATTTATTCCCAGATACTGTTCCAGCGCCCGCAGCACCGCGTCATTTTTGAATGTTCCGCCCTGAGCCACTATTTTACCGCCAAGCTGGGAGGTATTGGAAATGCGCACTACTTTGGTAAAAACGTTTTCGATTATCGAACGGCACAGTCCGGCCATAATGTCATCAGCCTGTTTGCCGTTTTTCTGCTCGGTGATGATCGTGCTGTTCATAAACACCGTGCAGCGGCTGCCAAGCCGCGCCGGATTATTCGCGGTAAAAGCGGCCTCGGCGATTTTATCAACCGGAATATGCAGCGTTTCGGCGAATGTTTCCAGAAAAGAGCCGCAGCCCGAAGAACAGGCTTCGTTTACCGTTATGTTGGTAACAATGTCGTTTGATATGTTGATGGCCTTCATGTCCTGGCCGCCGAGGTCCAGAATAAAACTTGCTCCCGGAACATATTTTTGCGCGGCCGCGGCATGAGCCACGGTTTCCACCGTATGAAAATCAGCGCCCAGCGCCTTGTCAAACAGCAGTTCCCCGTAGCCGGTTGTCCCCAGGGCGATCACTTCGAGATTGATACCTGAGTTTTGGTATTTTTTGTGCATATCCAGCAAGGCCTGCCGGATTACCTTTAACGGTTCGCCCTTGTTGGGGCCGTAAAAACTGTCAACAACATTTTCATCTTCGTCGATTAACACAAATTTTGTGGTGGTTGATCCCGCGTCAATACCCATGTATACACGGAGACTTTCGCCGCACTCAGGTTTCAGGGCCGCCGCGTCATGATTAACAGCCTGCATTTTATGGCGGACCGTAAATTCTTCCCGCTCTGCTTTACTGGCAAAGAAATTCTGGTTATGTGTAACGGTATTTCCGGCGACAATTTCGCGGTACATGGAAAGGGATGTGAGGGCCGCTTCGGGACTGAAGTTTTTGTCATAGTCCTGAAACATCTCGTTAACGGAAAGGGCCGCCCCGTAGGCGATGAACAGTTCGCTTTTCGGCGGCACGATAATGTCCGAACCGGAAAGCCCCAGCCGATCGGCAAAAACTTTGATCAGTGTGGGGTTGAAGGTCAAAGGCCCGCCCTCAAAAACAACCGGCGGTTTTATTTCAAGCCCCTGCGCAAGACCGCCGATGGTCTGCTTGGCGATTGCGTGAAACGTTGAAAGGGCAATGTCTTCCAAAAGGCCGCCCTGATTCAACAAAGGCTGAATATCGGTTTTGGCAAAAACCCCGCAGCGTCCGGATATGTCGTACACCTGCGTACCTCTGGCCGCAAGCGCGTCAAACTCCTCAACCGGTGTGCGCAGCAGGGACGCAACCTCGTCAATAAACGCGCCGGTTCCCCCCGCGCAGTTTCCGTTCATCCGCATATCGCCTGCCATCAGGCGGTTCGTGCCTTTGTCATGGTAAAAAAAGACAATTTTCGCATCCTGGCCGCCCAGTTCCACCGCGACTCTGGCCTGGGGATAGAAAGCCCGCACCGCTATGGAATTGGCCACTACCTCCTGAATATACGGCGCGTGAATCATCTCCGCGATAGTCCTGCCTCCTGATCCGCAAACGGCAAGCCGGAAATGTTCATCGGGAAACTGCGAGAAAATCTCTTGCAGAAAGGCCCGCACCTTCTCGCTTTGATGGGCGTAGTGCCGCTCGTACCGGGAAAATATTATTTCTTTTGTTTCAGGCTGTATCACCACGGCCTTAACCGTTGTGGAACCTACGTCAATACCCAGATGTACCATTTTTTTCTCTTTAGAAAAATATCATATCAATGTAACAACGGGGAAGTTGAAATTTATACTTGAATATGAAATTTCGGGTTATTATTCAACAGTTCTCATTCTCCGGTATTTGACTAATGCAGGATTTTTAGGGTAAGATTTCACCACATGACCGGTTTTGTACATCTCCACGTCCATTCGGATTTTTCCCTGCAAGACGCTTCTGTTTCGGTGATGAGTCTGGCGGATAAGGCGGAAGCGCTGGGAATGAGCCATCTGGCTCTGACCGATCATGGCAATATGTTCGGGGCAATGGAATTTATTGCCGCATGCAGGGAAACGATCAACAGCAAGGGCCAGCATGAAAAGCGGCAGAACCCTGTCAAACCGATCATCGGCTGCGAGGTGTATGTTTCCCCCGGTTCCCGTTTTGAAAAAAAGGGAGCCGAAAGCGACAACAAATACTACCATCTGATACTGCTGGCCGCGAACCGCGAGGGCTATCTCAATCTGATAAAACTCTGCTCCCTTGCCTATACCGAAGGTTTTTACTACCGGCCCCGGATTGACGAAGAACTGCTGACCCGATACCACGGCGGGCTTATCGCCCTTTCCGCCTGCGCTTCAGGCGAGATACCGCGTCTCATTCAGGCGGGAAGGCTCGATGAGGCTGAACAAAAGGCCCGCCATTACCGCGATCTGTTCGGAGACGATGCGGAAGGCAGGGCGAATTTTTATCTGGAGATCCAGGATCACGGTATTCCCTCAGGCGGGTTAAAAGGAACTTCCCTTTCTCAAAAAGATATTAACAAAGCCGTTATTGATATTTCCCGCAAAACAGGCATTCCCCTTGTTGCGACTAACGATGTGCATTACCTTGACTCTGAAGATTACGTTGCCCATGATGTTCTCCTATGTATCGGTACAGGCAAACAGCGAACTGAGGAGAGACGCAAAAAATATTACGGCGATCAGTTTTATTTTAAAACAGGCGATGAGATGGCCGCCCTGTTCAGCGATTATCCCGAAGCTATTGCCAATACAGTCCGCATCGCCGAGCGCTGCGTTACCGATGTTCCGAATATCGAAGTTACCGAGCTGCCGCAATATCTGCCTGACTTTGAGATTCCGCCGGGTTTTGACAATGCCGGCGCTTACCTCAGGCATCTTGCCGGGGAAGGACTGGCAAAACGTTATGCGAAAGAAATAACGATTGGCGGAAAAGAATGGAAAGAGATACAGGAACGGGCCGAATACGAGCTCAATACCATTATCAGCATGAGTTTCACCGGTTATTTTCTTATTGTGGCGGATTTCATCAACTGGGCCAAAGGGCATGGCATTCCCGTGGGGCCGGGCCGGGGTTCAGGCGCTGGTTCCATTGTTGCCTATGCTTTGCGTATAACTGACATTGATCCCCTCAAGTATGAGCTGCTTTTTGAACGTTTCCTCAATCCGGATCGGATTTCCATGCCCGATTTTGACGTTGACTTCGCTAACGAAGGCCGGGACGAGGTGATCAAATATGTTACCACTCAATACGGCAAGGAACGGGTGGGACAGATCATCACATTCGGAACTCTGGGGGCCAAGGCGGTCATCAAAGACGTGGCCCGCACATTGAGCATTTCGATTCCCGAATCGGATATGATCACCAAACTCATCCCCAGAGACCCAAAGATCACCTTGAAGAAAGCATTTGAGGGAGAGCCGAAGCTGCGGGAATTGGAGAAGGAGCCCAAATACGCGGAACTCTTTCAGTTGGCCCGCAAACTTGAGGGCCTGAACCGCCATTCCAGTCTTCATGCGGCGGGAGTGGTGATCGGCAAATCAGCCCTTTCCGATTTTGTACCGCTCTACCGCGACCCCCGAACCGAAGGTATCGCCACCCAGTACGATATGAATCATCTGGAAACCTGCGGCCTTGTGAAAATGGACTTTCTCGGTCTCAAGACTCTGGATGTAATCAAGCATACCGAAGAATTGATCCGCCGCCGTGGCGGTGAATACGCCGCGTTCACTATTGAGCATATCCCCGAAACCGACGAGGCTACTTTCAAAATGTTAGGTGAAGGAAAAAGTTTCGGGATTTTTCAGTTTGAATCTGACGGGATGCGGGATGTTCTTAAACAGGCAAAACCCGGCAAAATTGAGGACCTTATTGCGCTTAACGCACTGTACCGGCCCGGCCCCATGGATAACATTCCCCAGTTTATTGATTCAAAAAACGGACGGCAGGAGATAATGTATCCTGACCCAAGTCTGGAACATATACTCAAGGAAACCTACGGCGTTATTGTGTATCAGGAACAGGTTATGCAGGTGGCCAGGATCATCGCCGGTTACAGCATGGGACAGGCAGACCTCCTGCGCCGCGCAATGGGAAAAAAGATCATGGAAAAAATGGTCAAGGAGAAAGAGCGGTTTATTGCCGGGGCAACGGAACGGGGGTACAGTGAAAAAAAAGCCGGTGATATCTTTGAACTGCTGATCCCCTTTGCCGGTTATGGTTTTAACAAGAGTCACGCGGCGGCCTATTCGGTGCTGGCCTATCAGACTGCGTACCTCAAGGCGAATTTTCCCGCGGAGTTTACAGCCGCGAACCTTACCAACGAGATTCACAGTACCGATAAAGATAAACTTTCCGAGTGTATTGATGAAGCCCGCAAAATGGGACTGCAGATCGATCCGCCGGATATAAACCACTCTGACAAACTCTTTAGCGTAGTGGACGGAAGAATCGTATATGGCTTTTTGGGGATCAAGGGTATGGGAGACGCACCGGCTGATGAAATTGTCCGCTGCCGCGAGGACGGCCCCTATGCCAATTTTTTTGATTTCCTTGACCGGATTGATTTCAAGATAGTGGGCAAGAGCGTCATTGAGCGGCTTATCCAGACCGGGGCCTTTGATCATTTCGGCATAACGCGGGAAACGCTTACCGGAAATCTTGAGCGGGTTGTGGAACACGCCCAGAAAAAAAAGGAAGATAAACAATCAGGCCAGTCGAGTCTTTTTGAAAATTCGGGCGAAGCTGAATTCCCCGATTATACGTTTGAGGAATTTCCTGAAATGAGCCGAGCGGAAAAACTCAACATTGAAAAACAGTTAATCGGTTTTTATTTTTCCGGCCACCCGATGGACGAATACAAAGAGATATGGCAAAAGGCGGTAAAGATTGATCTCGGCGATCCTGAAAATCTTAAAACCGGAAATTGTATTCTGGTAGGTATTATTAAAAGTGTTAAAGTTATTACCACCGGCAAGGGCGGAAAAATGGCTTTTGCGACTCTCGCCGATTATAATGGTGAAATAGAAATAACATTTTTTTCCAAAGCATGGGAAAAATGCCAAAGCAATATTGAAACAGATAAAGTGGCAATTCTGCGGGGAAAGATCGAATATCAAAAGGATAAAGATCGGCGCAGTTTTCTTGCCGAAGAATGGGTCAGCCGGCAGGAAGTTGACGAGGCAATACAGGAAGAAGAAGCTCAGGAACGGCGCTGGGACAAATTCCGCAATACATGGGCATACATGGCGGATTTGAAAAGCGGCAGTCTTGCTACTGCGGAAAAAGGAAGCTATACGGTGGTGGGTTTCCTTAAGGGCTTGCGGGAATTCAAAGACAAGAACGGCAATGATATGGCCTTTGGCACATTACAGGATTATGAGGGAGAAATAGACCTTGTGTTTTTTTCCCGTGTTTGGGACGAATGCCGCGATTTGCTTAAACAGGATGAAATTACAGCCCTTAAGGGAAGCATCGATCCTGAAAGCGACCGCAACCCTGAGAAACCCGGCTTTAAGGTTTCCAGTATAGCCGACATCGCCATGCTGACCCGCAGCGCGGCCCGCAAAGTCGCTGCCGGTGAACAGCCGCCCCAGCCAAAAAAAGCCGCCGCCCGCAAAACGCAGACCGCGCAATCTGATACAGCCGCGTTAGGTGAAAAACAGACAGGCGCTGCGGCGCACGGCGGCGGCAATTCAGCCCCCGCGTTTCATATCAGACTGCAACATGACGCGGCTGACAGGGATGAAAACCTCTATCCCCTGCGGGATTGCCTTTCAAAAAATTCAGGGCCATGCCCGGTGTTCATACATATTCAGATTTCAGGCGGCGAAAAAATTGTCCGTGTTGCCGCCGGAATTAATGCAGCTACAGAGAGCGAGGCGCTGACCATGCTTAAAAGCTGCGATGCTGTCGCGGAGGCATGGCGGGGATAATGAGCTTTTTAATGAATGTGCTGGCAGGGCTTGCGGGTCTGTACTCCCTGCTGATTTTTATCCGGATATTACTCACATGGTTCAGCGGGGCTAATTACGGCAAGCCCGTTGAGATTTTAGCATGGTTAACTGATCCCTACCTTAATTGGTGGCGGCGCATTCCGGGTCTGCGGCTGGGTTATCTGGATTTGTCACCTATTGCGGCAATGGCCTCACTCTCCATTATACAGACTATTTTCTACAGAATTGCCCATTACGGCAGAATCAGTCTGGGTGTTATTCTCAGCATTGGCCTTGCCGCCTTTTGGTCAGTGGTTTCTTTTATTCTGGGCTTCTGCATTATCGTCCTCGTACTGCGCTTTATCGCCTATATTACCAACCGGGGCATTTACGGCGGCTTCTGGCAGATTATCGACACCATTTCCCGGCCCCTGCTGTACCGTACCAACCGGATCATCTTCGGCAAACGGCTGGTAAATTATACAACCGGCCTCATTACCGCGATTATTGCGTTAATCGTAATCTGGATTTGCGGAAAATTCCTGATAGGGCTGATTGGCGGTTTATTGGGTAAATCCCCTGTATAACGGACTCTTGTTCAAAAAGGGTAATACCATGTTTTTGTCTGATATTGTCATTATTCTTTGCCGGGCCAGTGAACCTGGCAATATAGGGGCCGTATGCAGAGCCATGAAAAACATGGGCCTTTCCCGGCTGCGGCTGGTCTGCACTGAAGCTCTGGATGAAGCTCTGGTCCGGACTCGCGCCATTCATGCCGGGGATATTTGGGATCAGGCCCTTTTTTTCGATACCCTTGAGGCCGCTGCCGCGGATTGCTCGCTACTGATTGGAACCACCCGCCGCAGAGGCCGCCGCCGGAAAAGCGTTACAATGGAGCCCCGTACGTTGGCTGCCTGGCTGCGGGATCATTTTCCGTCAGAATCAACCTCCGCCGGAAAAGTGGGTATTGTTTTTGGCAATGAGCGTACCGGCCTTGAAGATGCCGAGTTGGATATGTGCAACATTGCCTCTCATATACCTGTGTCAGACGCTTTTCCTTCACTCAACCTTTCCCATGCGGTACAGATTTACGCCTACGAGCTGTTTCTGGCTTTCGGCAACGCGGCAAACGACTCCGGCAGCGCGGCAAACGACTCTGGCGGTACTGCGCCTGATCCGGTTAAAGGCGAATGGGTTCCCCTTGACCGGACACAGGTTGATGAACTGACTGCCTCCATTACCGGTACTCTGGCTGATCTGGGTTTTTACAAATACCCCGGCAGGGAAGAACAGACCCGCTTTCTCCGGGATTTGATTTCACGCGCCGGACTGACCGATCACGAAGGCAAATATCTTGAAAATATTTTTGCAAAAGCAGCGCGATTAGGCAGTAAACCTTCCTAAAACGAAAAACAGTATCAAGTACGAATTTTTCCCTGCCGATATTATTTTATAGAGTATTTTATGCCAAAAATTTTTTTTATTGATGATAAACCGCTGAAATGTAATATGATGTGGGGTTCTGATTATATGCTGATGGACAGTAATACATTTATGGGTGGTTCAGGCGGTTCTCAATACGAAGAAATAATCGGTATGTTTGCGAAGATATGGGAAATTGAGGGTTGTAATATCATTTTCAGAAATAACTTGACTTTATATTCTCAGGCCAATAACATTGGTCTTATGCGGGTTTGAAAGGAACCCGCCTAATGTCCGGGACACGCCCCGGATTTTATATATGGGGCTTAGTGTTCTGTACTATACAGAACACTAGATGCCCCTTTTTTTCAGTTTACTTGTTTTTCTGACTGGTTTTTCTTATTTTTTAAGTAGGGAGGCCAGTACCTGACGCTACAGAAAAAAATTCCTCCATGTCGGCGTCAGGTACTTTT
>JAIRUN010000052.1 GCA_031254365.1 Treponema sp.
TGGATATCCATATTTAAAGAGAATTTTATTTCGTTTTAATACTTCTTTCCGTCCGCCGAGCGGTAGGGATTGCGGCGGTGTTTCAGATACGATTGATACGCGGCGCTGCTTTCGTAATAACCGTCAAGGCCCTTGAACGATGAAGATTCATCGCAGCGGTATAATTCCAGCAAGGCAGGAAACAGGGGCGATGCCATTATTTCGCCAGTACGAATCAGCGGCAGATGGGGCAAGGCTGCGGGGAGCATGTGATTTCGCACAAGGTAGCAGACATCCCGCGTCAGGGGAGAGTCAAAACCCAGACGTTCCAGAAAACGGCGAGCCTGCCGCTCGCCCAGTTCCGCATGACCGTCAAAACGGCGGCTTCCCGCTGATTCGGAAAGGGGCTTGCCCACATCATGCAGCAGCAGTCCCAGCGACAGCCGCAGATCAAAGTCTGTTCCGGCCGCGCACGCTGTTCCATGCGCACCGCTCTTCCGGTAACGGAGCGTTTCCAGCGTATGCGTCCACACATTTCCTTCCGGATGAAATTCCTTTGCATGATCCACATTGTCCAGTACCGCCAGTTCAGGCCAGAACTCGGCAATAAAGCCGCCGCTTTTGAGCAGTTCAAAACCGGGGCCTGGATTGGCAGCGCCCAGCAAGCCGGAAAGCAGATGCCGCTGTTCTTCGATTCCCGGCGGCGGGCCTTCGGGCAGACTGCACAGCAGCCCCGCGATTTCCCGTATTTCACGGCTGCCGGTTTCAGGAAAATATTTTGCCGCGATCATCGCTCCGTCCATCAGGGCGCGACGGCGTTCAACAACAGGATTATGATCTTCCCACCAGACCTTATGCGCGGGAAAAGGATCGATATCTGACTTGCAAATGGACGTAAAATTTTTGCCGCTGATCTGCCGCAGCATCGGATAGATTCCCTGAGGATCATAAAAGCGGCGGTTTACATAATCCTGATAAAACGCAAGAAATTTGAACGAGGGATCATCTTTGGTAAACAGGTCGGCGCTTTCCACGGAAATTTCCGATTCGCCGCAATGGAAGTACCATGTCTTTTCGCCGCAATCCAGCGCGGCATCGGCAAGGTCTACACCGGGATACCGCAAATCCTCAAATATGCGGGCAAGTTCCGCGACATCCGCGCCGCAGAGAACATCAATACCTATTCCGGCGTTCCTGCCAAGATATGAATCAATGGCGCTGAAACCCCGTAAAAAAATGGGGAAACCGCCCGCGGCAAGCAGCGCGGCAGTGTTCGCAGTAGCACCGGTATCGGCCATGATTAGTAACGGACGCTTTCCATTGGCAAAATCGGCATAACTTTTCCGTTATGCGAAATCCGGTAACGAAGATCGGCCAGGAGGGGCGCGGGAATGAAAAGGTCCGCAAGAAAGGCCGCGCTTGTCCCTGCGCTGCTGCCGGCTGTCATTGCTCTGCTCACCCTTGTTACGGGAAGCCTGTCCAGCAGCTTGTCGAAAAATTTCGGCTTGGGATATTCGCTGAAAACAGCTTTTCTGTCTTTGGGAATTTTCGCAAGATCACGGGCAATGCGAATTGCGTCCGCAAGGCCGCCGATACTGTCGATAAGTCCGGCGTTAAGCGCACTAATGCCTGAATACACCCGGCCCTGCGCGGCGGCTTCTACTTTTTCAATGTCCATGCCGCGGCCTGCGGCGACTTTCGCGGTAAAATCGCCGTACAGATCAAGAATATAGCCGCGGTAACGGGCTTCTTCCGCGACATTCAGATCACGCCGGGGGATGATCATACCGGCAATTAAATCGGCGTGTTCACCCCGTTGAAGCACATCTACATTGAAGCCCAGCTTGCTGTTCAGGCCATTGTCGTAAAACCAACTGCCAATTACGCCTATGGAACCGGTGAGTGTATAGGGAGAAGCGGTGATGTGGCTGGCGTGCATACTTGCCCAATAGCCGCCCGATGCCGCCACCGAGCCCATTGAAACCACCACCGGGATACGTTTTCTGGCGTGTTTCACCGCTTCGGCGATATAGTCCGCGGCCTCGGCGCTGCCGCCCGGCGAATTAATCCGAAGCACTATTGCCTTGATCCGACGTTTTTCGGACACCTCCCGAATCGTCCGGGCAAGACTCCGGGCGGCCATTCCCCGTTCCATGTCAGTAACACCATTCGCATAAATCACGGCGATCACCGGCGGCATATTGAAAAAACCGCCTGCCCTGCCGGGGCCGTATAAAGCCTTGCTCTCGGTAATGCTTGAAGAAATATCACCATACAGAAAAAAATATTCAATCTCTCTGCCTTCAATTTCCTTGAGCGCTTCGGCAAGGGCTTCTTCCCTGCCAATACGATCCACCAGACCCCGGCTCATGGCGCTTTTTGCGGAAAACATAAATTCTTTATTGAGAATGGTATCGAATTCTTCCGCCGTCCATGAACGGGCTTTCATCAAGGTATCGCGGGTAACAGTAAACACATCATCAAGATATTCGCCGTACTGTTTCCGATCCGCTTCGGATATGGAGTCCCGCGTATAAGATTCCGCCGCTGATTTATATTCCAGATAGCGCAGCTCACGTACACCTATTCCAAGTTTTTCCAGAGTGTGTTGCATATAACCCCTGCCCCAGACATAACCGGTCAAGGCCAGCGTCCCCTGTTCATCCATGACGATCCGGTCGGCAACCGATGCCAGACAATAAAGGTCCAGATCAGCGGAACTGATAAACGCGCAAATTTTTTTCCCATGTGATTTGAAATTCTCCAGCGCGCTTCGCAATTCCCAGATCGTTTCCTGACCTGCCTCATAAGCGGCAATGTTAAGAATGATCCCCCGGATGCGTCTGTCTTTGGCAGCACGATCAATCACCCTGAACAATTCCAGGTCTCCGCCTCTGGGCCGCATCAAATTGATTTGATTGCGCATCACCGTGTCATTAAGGTTAAGCTCCAGATATATGTTCTGGGCAAACAATGGAACAGTCATTAAAAAACACACTCCCAGAAGCAAGATTTTTCCATTTACACTCATCCCTTCTTTTTTCCTTTACTTGTTTTGGGTGCGGGTTTCTTCGCTCCGCTTTTGGCGCTTTTTGTAACGTTTGATTTTGCCACAGCTTTCGGTTTTACCGCGGCTTTCGGTTTCGCCGGAGCTTTGGTCTTAGCCGTGGCTTGTGACTTCGCAGGAGCTTTTGGTTTTTCTGTAGTTTTCGGCTTCGCAGGTATTTTCGGTTTTGCCGCGACTTTTGGTTTTGCTACAGTTTTTGGCTTCGCGAGTGTTTTCGGTTTTGCCGCAGCTTTTGGCTGTGCCGCTGTCTTGCCTGCTTTTCCAGTAGTAGTTGCTGGTTTCACAGTTGTTTTCTTCGCTTCCTGCTTGCCAGCGGGCTTTGCCGCGGTTTTTGGTTGCGCGGCGGGTTTCTTTTTCGCGGCGGGCTGTGCCGTTTTCTTTGTTTTTGATTTCGCGCCCTTCTCACCTGAAAGCAATTCGATCATTTCCTCCAGACGATAACCGGAACCCGCTTCCGCTGTGTGTAAAGCGCCGCAAATTTCCGCGATGCGTTTGATCCGCTCCTGCCATGACAGGGATGGAAACACCTTGTCACTTTCCAGTGCACAGAACAGGGAACCATAGAACAGCGTTGCCTCAAAACCTTCCTTGTTGAACCAGGTAACATCATCAAATACATTGACCCCTATAAAGCGTCTGAAGTCATCCAGCACATAATTTTCTTCGATGAGCGCGGCGCTGAATTTGCCGGGATCGATTTTTGCGCTATCGTATAACCCGGCATCCGGCGAAATTGTCCGCAGCAGAACAGCGCGGCACAGATCGGCGAGCCACCATGTTTCATCATTCCCCGCGCTATAAATGCGGAACTGTTCACGGAGTTTGCGTTCCAACTGCCAGTGTTCAAAGCCTAAACTTACCGCATCCGCGCCGCTTGCCCCTTCACCGATAATGGGCCGCAGCATGGAGATGACACCATAACCCAGAGCAGCAGCGCAGACGATCTTGCGTTCGCGGAAGTGATCGGCAAGCCCTCCAAGTAAGTGATCAGAAACATCTTTCGCCCGCTTGCCTGAATATTCAGAAATCATTATAAGGCGGTTGAGATATGCCTCAAATTCGTCCCACAACTGTTTTTTATTGACGGGCTTAAACTTGCGGCTAACACCCTTCTCATCTTTCGCTTTCCATGCATCGAACTTACCGTCCGCGCCGTCAATAAAATGCGATGCGGTTTGGCAAAATACTTCAAAAGGTTTCTGCAATGATTTGATAAAGTTCTTTGCGGAGCTGCCTTTAACGCCTTTAACAAAAAAATCATGCAATGTGGTAACAATTTCCGGCTTAAAGAGTTCGGTAAAGCGGTAATACAATTCTCCCAGATAAATATCCAATATCGCTGACCAGGGATCGGGAACTCCCCTGCCGTCGAGATCATGGTTAAGGCGCGCCCAGCGGCCCCGTGCGTCATCCGCAATTTCATGGATGTCAATGTAAACCTGCGCCTCATATCCCTTAAGCGAGACAAAGAAACCGTTTTCGCTGAGAGCCTTTGAAGAACGGATAAACCACAGATTCGAGCGCTGCTCCCTGAGCAGTGTAAAATGCGATTCACCTGAATGCAGGGCAAGCGCCGCTCCCAGCTCATCCCTGCTGGTTCCGCCACCGTCCAATGGAATGGCCGGATCGCTTGTTTTAATCCAGCCTGAACTTTCATAATATGAATTATTGTAAAAAATCAGGCTGCGCTCCTCGCCATTGGAAGTCCATGCGCGATTTGAATAGGCAAACACATTTTCATTTACCGTGCCGTTTGAATATAAATCGTAAAGCCGGAAATTGGCGCTGCCTGAAAACAGATAACGCTTTTTCATCAGGGGGAAAATTTCCCGCTCATGACGATCCACCAGATAGCCGTCGGGCTGTTCATCGCGGTAGGAGCGGCGGTACTCCATGCCGTATTTTTCCTCAAAGCCCTCAATCTGTCCGTGGCCGAACATGGGCAGCCCCGGCATGGTTACAAGCAGCGTACATATCCCGAAATATTTATCGCCTTTGCCGAACTGGGCCACCGCGGTTTCCTCATCGGGATTATTCATAAAATTAACAAAGCGTTTGAGAATCTCAGGATCGAATTCAAGAGTATTTTTGATCGTGGCCCGGTATTTGGCGTTTTCTTCATTCTTGAGCATATTCATAAACGCCGAATTATATACGCGGTGCATACCGAGCGTACGGACAAAGTAACCTTCCATCATCCAGAAGGCTTCAGCCAACAGCAGTGTATTGGGCGCTTCCACCGCGCAGCGATCCACTACTTCCCGCCAGAACTCATCGGGAATACGGGCGTTAAATTCCTCATTGGAAATGGCGTGTTCGGCGCGGCTGGCAATCGCGCCGCCATGTCCTGGCACGGGAAACCAGAGCCGCTGAATGTGCCGCTTTGCCAGAGTCATTGCCGCGTCAAAACGGACAATCGAAAACTGCTGACATACGCCGGCAATGGTACGGATAACCGCTTCCCTCGCTTCGGGATTGAGAAAATCGATCTGGGCGGTGTCATTCCAGGGCATTGAAGTGCCGTCATTGCCGTGGTAGATGTAACGGGTCTCGCCTGAGCGGTTGTCGATCCGTTTGAATACCACCGCCGCATCGCTGCGGGAAAAATAATGTTCCTCGATCTGAACGGTTACATCGTCCCTGCCAGAAAGATTGCCGCAGTTGTAGTTGTAAGTGGGAAACGGCGGATAGGGAAGCTGCAAAAAGCGATCAGGATGTTCGATGAGCCAGCGGCTGTCAATGCCGGTGTGATTGGGAACCATGTCAGAGCCGAGGCGTATGCCCCGCCTCATGCAGCGTTCCCGCAGATTGCCCAATGCGCCCCAACCGCCCAACTCGCCCGCGATGTCGTAATCATAGAGGCTGTATGCAGAAGCCGCTGCTTCGGGATTGCCGGTCCACTGTTTGATCGTACGGCTTGCGTTGCTCCGCTCCCAAACACCGATGAGCCAGAGTCCGGTAAAGCCCCGGCGGGCCAATTCATCCAGTTCTTCATCGGGGATTTGATCCAGCCGGGTAATTTCCTTTTCGTATTTCTGCGAAAGCTGAAAAAGCCAGACCAGTGTACTTTTTGCTATCAGCACGGTCTTGGGCATCCAGTCCTGATCCGGACTAAAGCGCTCGTATTCATCCATTCCGGCAAAACTCAAAACCTGCGAAGGACCGGGGCCGGAGAAAAATAGCTTCTCTTCTTCTTTAATAACATCCAGTCCGATTAACAGCCGCGACATAAATTGTGAAATAAGAAGCCCCCAATGTTTACGCATATACTCAAGCTGGCCCATCAAAGAATCAGGCGAAGCCAGCGCCGGAGCGCGCAGCATATCCCAGAGGCTCTGACCGTCCGGGCCAAATGTGGGCAGGTCTTTGAAGTGCGCTTTTAGTTCCTCAATGGCGGCTGGATACACCGTGTGCCGGGCCAGGTCTTTATCGTCAAACAAAAATTTGAATGGACTAAAGGCCGGATTAAGATTCGCCAGCGAAAGGAGCATGGTCTCCTCAAGGGAAAGAGCGCGGCAGCTTTCACCGCCTTCCTTTCCCTGCAAATACGAGGCAACGTCTTTTTCCCCGGTATACACCGGTTTGGGAGGGAACCGTTGCGAAAAATCGTTTTGTAAATGAAGCGTCTTGTTTTCCCCCAGCTTGCTTTCCAGCCGCGCAAGGCAGGTATCAAAGGCATCGGGCTGTACCTGTTTGCAGTACAGGGTAACCACATAGTGTAGAATTTCGTCAATCAGGCCCATAGCGTACAGATGACCTGCCCTGATATACCGATCAGGGTGAGCCGGGTCCTGTTTAACGTTGAATCTCGCAGCCAGTTCCCGCGTCTGCCGCATATCAGCCAGAATCACATTTCCGGTCAGGGAGAACAAACTGTCTTTTAGCCCGTATTCACGGCGAACATCATGGTTAATGTGGAATTCCATTGTCGCGCCCCGGCGCTCTGGTATCTCTTTGTTTGCGGCCCTCTGAGCCGTTTTTTCCTCCAGAACAGCAAGTGTTATACGCATTTTTCCCATAGGGCGCTCCTTTTTTGACTATGAAGATTTTCTATTATACTACGAAATTAATTACTTCGCCATTGCCACACCGGGCAGGGGGCGGAAGGCTTTGAAGGAAAGGTACTTGAAGGGGTGAATATCCAGAGCGTTGGGAAACCAGCCGTCCAGTTCATTGACATCCACTATGTTGAGCGCCGGGCTGTAGGAAATAGGAAGCACCGAGCCGCGATCAAGCAGGAGTTTTTCCGCTTCCGCAAGGGTGGCCCAGCGGGTCTCGCCTTCTTCCAACATGGATTTTTCCATCAGCTTCTCATAATCCTCGTCATCATAACCAGCGTCATTGAGGTTGGAATCACGCCGCCACATTTGCAGAAAGGTATAGGGATCGGCAAAATCGCCAATCCATGTGGAAAGGCCAACATTATAGTCATTATTCTTGAGCGCCTGAAAATAGTAGTTGTAAGGGACTACTTCCACCCGCACCGGTATGCCAAGCTGTTCCTTCCAGACGCTTGCCATGAGACCGCCGATGCGGGCCGCTTCCATCGAAGGCGTCAGGCGGATCACGAGAACAGGAAGGCCAACGCCGCCGGGATAACCCGCTTCGGCAAGCAGCGCGGCGGCGGCTTTCGTATCAGTAGAGTCCAGCCCTTCAACTTCGGGGTAGCCGGAAATGGGGTAGATCAGAGTCCGCGCCGGAAGAAAATGACCCTCGCGGATTTCATCCCAGGGCAGCGCCAAACACAGGGCGCGGCGAATCCGGTGATCGTTCCAGGGTTTTTCAGCGGAACGGATAAAATAGTAATGAGTGGCAAACATCGCGTTCACCTGAATACCGCTCCGGTCAGTCAACGTATCCAGATTCACATCACCGGCGATCCAGCGGGCTTCGCCGGAATTCCACAGGCCGCTTGCCTCATCGCCTGAGCCGGTATACTTGAGAATAATTTTATTCAGGGAAACCCGCCGCGCGTCCCAATACTGATCGCTTTTGGCAAGGACAATTACATCTTCATTTTTTTCGATAATGCGGAAAGGGCCGTTGGAAAGCGGCGGCTCCCATTTGCCGGGCGCAGCCGAAGCAGACCAGTCCTGCCGTTTCAACATGGACGGATGAATCGGGCTGAAAGAATGATGGCAGAGCATGGCGGGAAAAAAAGACGCCGGCGAGTTGAGTTTAACCACCAGCGTTCTCGCCGAAGGCGCACTGATACCGACTTTCGCCGGGTCTCTCTCAATGCCGGTGCGGTACTCTCTGGCCCCTTCAATTACGTCAAAAAGGCTGGAATAGGGAGCGGCTCGTTCCGGCAACAGCAGAGAAAGCCATGCCGCGCGAAAATCCTCGGCCACAAGGGAATCGCCGTTATGGTATTTGGCATCCTGCCTGATGGTAAAAGTCCACTGCTTCTTGTCATCAGAGAGTTCCCATCTCTCCGCCAGAGCAGGAACCGGTTCCATCGTAAACGGATGATACGAAAAAAGCCCTTCATAGATCGCGGTAAAAAGCTGGGCCTCACTCGCGATATATGAGCTGCGAAAATCCAACTCAACTTCGCCTTTGGAAAGGGCCACGGTAAGCTCGTCACGGACAAGCACGCGGGGACGGGATTCGGCAAAGTCCGGCCCTTCGGTCGGTACGGGAAGGTTTGGATCAGAAGCTATAGGCTTGGACTCAGGTGAAACCTGGGAAGATTGGCAGGCCCACAGAAACAATGCCGCAGCAAGGCACAACAGCGCCCTCCGGCTTTTATGTAAACTGAATTGATTCATATCTGGCCGTTCCTCATTGGCCATTCAGACTGATACCCATCCGCTTTAATTGCTCTTCTTCTTCTTTTTGGGCGCTGTATTCATATTGAAGCTGATTTGCCCTGACAAGGCAGTTTTTAACGGTCGACAACTCAGGCTTGATCCCTCTAATTCGGTCCCGGTCTTCGGAAACAACCTGCGTCTTGAAATATTCATCCAATGCGCCCAGAGTCCGGTGGAAAGCCTGCACGTCACGAATCGTCCGTTCAAGGTAGCTGAGTGTCTGTTCCTCCGGCATATTCATCAGTTTCGCCAAAACCGAACCGCCGCTCAACATTCCTGTAAGGATTTTGATTTTCTTGTCCAGATTCGCCCGGAAATTATGAAAACTTATCTGTTCACGAACCGTAGTTCCCTTGGCTGGATCAGTATATTGCAGATCGAATATCACCTCGTCCGGCTCGGCATTCATCATCTGCCGGAGCAGTTCCCGAATCTTTTCCCAAAGACCCTTTTTCCGGCTTGCCAAAACCGCTTCATTCTCGTCGAGCTTTCCTCCAATCTCGCCCAGAATATTGGCAGTGGAGCCCATAACCTGTATACCTTCAAGAAGGATAGCTTTGAACGATACTTTGGGCTTGGTTGTTTTGGGTTTATCATCCGCTATTTTGAGGCCCTTAAGAACCGTCTCCTGCAAAACAGGTCCGTCACCTGAATAATCCTCTTTGATAAGTTCATCAATACATTCCTGATAAAAGGGTGTCCCCGGCATACCGGAAGCTATTTTTTTCTTGATATTCGCGGGGGTGGCTTCCGCGGCGGGCATACCCTTAATAACGCCCCGTACATTGAGCTTGTAGTTTTCCTTGTGGTATGTGGTGAGGGACTTTAGAATGCCCATTGTAGAGGCAGTAGATTTAGACAGCTTTGAAAGGGACTCCCCGATAATGCTGAGTGTAAGCTGGTCAACGCCGGTCTTTGACTGATTGGCTATTTCCGCGACAACCCTGGTATTGTAGGATTGAGCATCCGGTGTCAGATTTACCCAGTCGATATAGCGAACCAGACCGACAATCCGCTTTATCCGCTCAAGGTTGAGAAAATCAACCCCAAACTGATAGAAATTGACCAAAAAGTCCATCTGATTATCAAAATTGGCCAGTCTGAGGGACATTTGTTCGATCCGCTTGGCTTCGGGAATGACACCGGTTTCGGGTACTTCCAACTCGCCGATTTTTGTATCCTGTTTGTAAGGATCCTCGTTGATGAGCTTCTTTTTAAGAAATATACTGTACAGGGCCGCATACGAAGCCTGATAAACACGGAGTTCGTCCTTTAAATGCGCCAGTTCGGTCTTTTCAAACCAGTCTTTCCGCGCCATCAGCGCCTGAGAGAGATTTTCGGTATAATTTGCCGTGGTTGTTTCAGCCATTACTATAATTATGCACTAAAATGGAAAAAGAAGCAAATGCCGGACAGGAAAAAATCATTTATTTCTGCTTTTTTGTCATGCGGCTTGCCCTTCCCTGCCCTACCCCGTATACTGATTCCATGCCCCTCCTAACCGTTTCCAATCTGCAAAAACGCTTTAATTTGGAGGCGGGTTTCTTTGCCCGCTTTGGGCGTTTTGTCAACGCGGTAAATGGTATTTCGTTCTCAATCGGCGCAAACGAGGCGTATGGACTGGTGGGAGAATCGGGCTGCGGTAAAACCACCACAGCGCGGCTTCTGGTGCGAATGTATGAAGCGGACAGCGGGACCATTCTCTACTATAAGGATAATCCGCAGGAGTCTCTGGAAGTGGGAAAATTGCGGAATGAGGAACTGCGGCAATACCGCCGAAAAGTGAAGTATGTGTTTCAGGACCCTGCCCGCTCGCTCAACCCGCGGATGAGCGTTTATGATGTGCTGGTCTCCGGCCTGCGCTGGGGCGGCATTCCCGATGGGAAGCAGGGCCGTGGAGCGCAGCGGGAAAAGCGGCTGCGCGAAGAAGCGGCGGCGGCTCTGGAAGAAGTGGGGCTTTCCCCGGACGATCTGGAACGGCGGCCCGCTGAATTTTCAGGCGGCCAGCGCCAGCGCATTTCCATTGCGCGGGGTCTTTTAATGCAGCCGGAACTGCTCATCTGCGATGAAGTGGTTTCCGCGCTGGATGTTTCAATTCAGGGGCAAATCCTCAACCTGCTGCTGGACATCCGTGAAAAGCGGGCAATGTCGTTTCTGTTCATCGCCCACGATCTGAAAGTAGCCTGCTATTTCTGCGACCGCATTGGCGTTATGTATCAGGGCGAACTCATGGAAGAAGCGCCCGCCGCCGGTCTGTACCGCGAAGGGCGGCATCCCTATACCAAACTGCTGTTTTCTTCGGTTATGGGAGCAAAAACAGCAACCAGTCCCGCCCCTGAGCCGGAAAAAACAGCGCCAGTCACCGTTTCGGACGCTCCGCATCCCTGCGCCTTTGCCGGACGCTGCCCGCAGGCAGTTGATCGCTGCTTTACAGAAAAACCTGTAATGCGGGAAATCGCTCCCGGCCATTTGATCCGCTGCCATTCTTTATAAGAATTGTTATGCGCCATTACTTTTAATATATAATATAATCATAATAAATTTATATGGAAGAATTCTATCTGTATTTTTTGGGTCTCTTCTTCCCATAATTGTATTTGTATTGTTTATTCAAACAATCTGGGCAGGTTATTTTCCCATATCTTTTGCCAAGAGATGTTCCACAACGGGGACAGCGGTTCTTTTCTTTCCGTTCGTCATACCGTTCTTTTCGGGTTTTATTTATTCTTTCAGAAGTTTCATTGCTATAAC
Organism: Treponema sp.; assembly: GCA_031254365.1. Classification (GTDB taxonomy): domain Bacteria; phylum Spirochaetota; class Spirochaetia; order Treponematales; family Breznakiellaceae; genus WQXQ01. Next base: position 11,611 of record JAIRUN010000052.1, read on the forward strand.
TTCGAAAGTACTCACGACAATCTTCACAATAAATAAATTTGCTGTTTTTTCTTACTTTATTTCCACATCGGGGACAATATCCACCTTTCTTTCTTTGAAGATAAATTATTTTCCTTTCAGACGCTTTTGTTGGCATTTTTCCTCCATGATATATTCCGAACATTTATTTCGGAAATATCATTATATCACAAGTTTTTTTCGTGTCAATTGTGCGCATTGATACGACATAACCGCCAGCGCATGACCACGGTCAAAGCTCGTGGTTTTTTAAGCCCTAATGAATAAAATTCGTCCATGATGCACAGGCCCTTCTCATCTTCGGAGAGTTCTTCTGCGGTATTGTCGTGAATCAGGTCCCAATAAATTCCGGGGGTGATGATTATCTGGACAAGATTAAAATAATTATTTAACTCTAACTCCTGTCATTCCGGATTCAGTCCCGGTCTGTCCCATTCCGCAGGGAGCTTGGTTGGTATACCTCTTGAATCCACAAAGGCCACGGTAACTTTGGCCGCGGCAAGCAGGTCTTGGCCCCGCCATATTTCCTGGGAGAGAACGCTGCTGACTGCCCCTCTTTTAATGGGCCGTGTTTTGATGATCAGGTTGTCATCAGCCAGCGCCGGTTTTTTATAGTCAATCTCTATGCGGGCGATATAGGTTCCATAACCGGCCTTGACCGCTCCGGGATAGTCAAAGCCAACATCCCTGAGCAGTTCATAGCGGGCATATTCAAGATAATTGAGGTAGTTTGCGTTATTCACATGACCGTAACTGTCACATTCATAGGTTCGTACTGTTAAAGAACATTCGCTTGTCATAGGCAATAATATCATGATTGCTTTTTCGCGGCAATATTGATACACTCATAACAGGAGATTATATGTTGGAAGAACAGGTAAAAGCCGCTTTGGAAAATGTACGGCCTTCATTGCAGGCCGATGGCGGGGATGTGGAATTTGTTTCCCTTGCCGGTGATGGGACAGTTTCGGTAAAGTTGACCGGCGCGTGCGGTTCCTGCCCCATGTCCCAGATGACTCTTAAAATGGGAATCGAAAATTATCTTAGAAAGGAAATCCCCCAGGTTACCGCCGTTATCGGTGTATAAACGAGTTGCCGGTGTGTAAACAAAACGAATTTCTTCCTGTATGCCGCCGCGATATGGATGAGCGGGGCTGGGAAGAATGTGATTTTGTTTTTGTTTCAGGCGATGCGTATATTGATCATCCGGCGTTTGCGGCGGCTCTGGTGTGCCGCTCGCTTGAAGCCGCTGGTTTCCGCGTTGGCATAATTCCCCAGCCTGAATGGAAAGATACTTCATCGTATACCGCTCTGGGCCGACCCCGGCTCGGCTTTCTCGCTGGTTCGGGCAATATGGATTCCATGGTCGCCCATTACACCGCCGCAAAACGCAAACGTTCCGATGATGCGTGTTCTCCCGGCGGCAAGGCGGGCTTGAGGCCTGACCGGGCGCTTCTTGTTTACGTTGAGGGGATCAGGCGGGCTTACAAAGATGTTCCGGTGATCATTGGCGGCATTGAGGCAAGCCTGCGGCGTTTTGCCCATTACGATTATTGGTCTGATACGGTGCGCCGTTCCATTCTGTTGGATTCAAAAGCGGATATTTTAGTTTACGGTATGGGAGAGCGGCCGATTCTGGAAATTGCCCGCCGCCTTGCCGCTGGTGTTACAGCGGCGAATATACGCGATGTGCGGGGAACCTGTATCCGTGCGCAGGGCTCCCCTTCCGCACAGGGGGACGCCGCGCTCGCGCAATGGAACGGCATTGTAAAGCTGCCGGATTACGCGGCGGTAAAAGGGACTGACAGCGATTCCCTGCGCACCTATGCCGAACATTTTATGATTCAAAAGCGCAATGCCGATCCTGAAAGCGGACATCCCCTTGCGGAACAAAGTGACGGCAATCGCTGGGTGATTCAAAATCCGCCCGCCTTTCCATTGGCAAGCGCCGAACTTGATTCCCTGTATGAGCTTTCCTTTACCCGCCGCGCCCATCCCATGTACGACCATGCCGGGGGAATTCCGGCGTTAACTGAAACTGTGTTTTCAATTACAGCTAACAGGGGCTGTTTTGGCGGCTGCTCTTTTTGCGCGATTGGTTTTCATCAGGGGCGGGCAGTGAGGTCGCGTTCCACGGAAAGTTTGATGAGGGAGGCCCGTACCATTGCCGCGATTTCAGGTTTTAAGGGTTATATCCACGATGTGGGCGGGCCAACGGCGAACTTTTTCGGTCCTGCCTGCGAAAAGCACAAGCGCGGCGCGTTCTGCGCCAGCCGGGAATGTCTGTACCCTGCGCCCTGCCCGATGTTACAGGCGGATCACGGCCCTTATCTTGCGGCATTAAAATCGCTGCGGGAACTGCCGCGGATCAAAAAAGTGTTTATCCGCTCAGGTATCCGCTTTGACTTTATTCAGCTTGATACAAAAAACGGCGGACAATTCCTTGAAACACTCTGCGCCCATCATGTGAGCGGCCAGCTTAAAGTCGCACCGGAACATATTGCCCCGCTGGTGTTAGCTGCAATGGGAAAATGCGATCATGAACAATATGAACAATTCAGGAAGGATTATACCGGACAAAACCAGCGGCTTGGCCTCAAACAATACCTGCTTCCCTATTTTATTTCCGCCCATCCGGGCGCTTCACTTGCCGAAGCGGTTGAACTCGCCCTGTACCTCAAAAAAACCGGCTTTGTTCCTGATCAGAGTCAGGATTTTTACCCAACGCCGGGAACCATGTCCACGGTGATGTACCGCACCGGCCTTGATCCCCGCACCATGCAGCCGGTGTATGTTGCGCGTGGCGAGCGTGAACGGCGATTGCAGCGGGCGCTTCTGCACTTCAACAATCCTGAAAACCGGAAGCAGGTGATTGAGGCGTTAAAAGAAGCGGGCCAGCCGGCGCAATTATTATTCACCTGACAAGCCGCAGATACCGGTATTTGAGAGCGCACGCATTGTCTTTCCTCTTTCTTTTGGCTACAATACAACCAATGTTACATACCATGCGGAATATCGGTATCATGGCGCACATTGATGCCGGTAAGACTACTACCACAGAACGGATTCTCTTTTACACGGGCAAAAGCCACCGTATCGGCGAAGTCGATGACGGCGAGGCGATCATGGACTGGATGGAACAGGAGCAGCAGCGGGGAATCACGATCCAGAGCGCGGCTACTACCACTTACTGGAAGAATCATCAGATCAATATTATTGATACGCCCGGCCATGTGGATTTTACCGCAGAGGTTGAACGCTCCCTGCGAGTGCTGGACGGGGCAGTGGCGATTTTTGACGCGGTGCATGGCGTTGAGCCGCAGACTGAAACCGTGTGGCGGCAGGCGGCGCGTTATCATGTTCCATGCGTTGGTTATGTGAATAAAATGGACCGGGTAGGCGCCGATTTTTATTTTGTCCTTGAGGATGTGCAAAAAAAATTGGGGGCCAATGCCGTGGCCCTGCAAATCCCCATTGGGAAAGAGGGAAATTTTGAGGGTGTTATTGATCTGATTGAAATGAAGGAAATCCGCTGGGACGATTCCGGCGGCGAAACCATGAGTATTAGTCCCATAGCCAGTGAACGCGAAGCCACGGCAAAACAATGGCGGGAAATGCTCATTGATGCGCTATCCAGCGTTTCCGATGCTGTCACCGAAAAATACCTTGACGGGGCGGAACTGGAACCGGCCCTGATCCGCGGCGAACTGCGGAAAGCCGTGTTACAGCGAAAAATACTCCCCATGTTTACCGGGGCTTCCCGCCGCAACATGGGCGTTCAGCCGCTGATTGACGCGGTTGTTGATTATCTCCCCGCTCCGGATGAAGTGCTGCCGGCAGTGGGACATCACCTTAAAAAAGAAGAAGACATTACTATACCCTGCGATCCCAAAGGCCAGCCATTGGGCTTGGTGTTCAAGATTCAAAATGATCGCGAGGCGGGCAGCCTCTGTTATGTGAGAATGTACTCAGGTTCTATCAAATCCGGCAGCGCAATCTTCAACACAGGCAAAAAAAAGCGCGAGCGGGCAAACCGCATACTCCGCATGCACTCGAATAAATCCGAGCCAATGGATGAACTTGCCGCCGGAGACATCGGCGTTATTATCGGGATGAAGCTGGCCCAAACCGGCGACACTGTTGGCAGCGAGGGCTGGCCCGTGATACTGGAAAAGATGCAATTCCCCGAACCGGTGATTTCCGTTTCCATTGAGTCAAAAACCATTTCTGATCAGGATAAACTCAAAGATATTCTCGCGCTCCTTGCAAAAGAAGACCCCACCTTTACCACCCGCGAAAATGAGGAGACCGGCCAGCTTATTATTTCCGGCATGGGGGAACTGCATCTGGACGTGCTTGTTACCCGCATACTCAAAGAATATAAAGTCGGCGCGAAGGTGGGAAATCCGCAGGTTACCTACCGCGAGTCGATCAGCATAGCCGGGGAACGCAGCGAACATTTCTCCCGCGTGATCGCCGGAAAGGAAAATGCCGCCGGTCTTACGCTCAAGGTGGAACCGGCCCGGCGCGGCGCGGGGAACAAGTACATCTGCGGCGTTAAGGGCAGTTCAGGCCGGGACTCAATACCGGAAGAAATTTTTGACGCGGTGGAGCGGGGAATCAACGGCGCTTTTGCTTCCGGCATTGTTATGGGTTATCCCTGCATTGATGTTGTTGCCACCCTTACGGACATTCAATACTCGGAAATTTCAGGCACGGAGTTTGCCTTTGAAGCCTGCGCGAGCATGGCCCTTGACGAAGCCTGCCGCGGCGCCGCTCCGATTCTGCTTGAGCCGATCATGGCGGTTGATCTCGCCAGCCCCCACGAATTTGCCGGCGAAGTGATGAGCCTTGTTACCCAGCGGGGCGGCCATATCCTCAGCATGAATTCAAAAGTTGAAATAAGCGAAATTAAGGCGCAGGCTCCGATGGCAAAAATGTTCGGTTTTATGACCGCCTTGCGGAGCGTCAGCCAGGGCCGCGCCGGTTTCAGTATGGAATTTTCGCATTTCGAGAAGAAGTCAGAACGGTAGCTTCACCGGTTCCTTACACCTCTTCAATTACATCCATCCCGGTTCTTTTCTTCATCAGTATTTTCAGAAGCCCCACTGGTTGAGCAGCGCCAAGCCCCAGCAGCTTAAACGTAACTTCCATTGTTTTTTCCATGTCCATCGGTTTGGTAAGATGGGAAGTCATGCCGCTTGCGATGGCTCTGTCAATATCTTCCTTAAAAGCATTTGCGGTAAGGGCGACAATGGGCACGGTTTTCGCGTCATGACGGGCAAGCGCGCGTATCGCTCCGGTGGCCTCATAGCCGTTCATCTCAGGCATCTGCACATCCATGTAGATAATGTCATAGGTGTTTTCAGAAGATTCTTCGAATATTTTAAGCGCCACAGTGCCGTCATCAGCCTCGTCAATATCAATGCCGGTGGATTCCAGCATACTCATGGCAATCATCCGGTTTATGGCAACATCATCTACAAGCAGCGCCCGCTTTCCCTTCAGGCGGCCTTCGATATGATCAATTTGTATTTCTTCGCTTTTTTCAACTTTGTTTTCTGTCAGCAGGAGGCTGAAACTGAATTCGCTGCCTTCTCCCTGGACACTCTTTACATCGATATTACTGCCGAACATCTGCACTATGCTCCTGCTGATGCCAAGGCCAAGTCCGGTTCCCCCGTATTTTTGAGCTATTTGATTGTTGGCCTGCGTGAAGGGATCAAAGAGCGTGGCGATAGCGTCTTTGGAAATGCCAATTCCCGTGTCGCTTACCGAAAAATCAATCCACGCCTTTCCCCCGCTGCCTTCTCTTCGTATAACACAGAATGTTATTTTTCCGTACTCCGGGGTGAATTTAACCGCGTTCCCCAAAAGGTTGATCAACACCTGCCGCAGCCGGAGCGCGTCAAGCTGCCAGGCCATGCCGGAAGGAAGATCAAAGCGCGTCTGGAAAGTAATGTGCTTTTCATCACAGCGGGGCTGGATGATCGCTACTACCGTATTGGCGAGTTTTAAGAGATCAACATCCTCAATAAAAAGTTCTATTTTCCCCGCCTCAATTTTTGAAATATCAAGAATGTCGTTGAGCAGGCCCAAAAGGTGATTCGATGATGTCTCAATTTGACCGATGTTTTCACGGATATCCTCAAGATTGTAATTACCGGAACCGAGTTTTTTCTTTACTATCCCCGTCATGCCGATAATCGCGTTCATCGGCGTGCGTATTTCATGGCTCATCCGCGCAAGAAAACTTCCCTTGTGTTGATTGGCAAGTTTGGCCTCTGTCATGGCCTGCTCCAGCCGCTGCTGCTGTTCCATCATGTCGGTTACATCCGTGGAGGTAATGATGTACCCGATACGGTAGCCGTCCCTGTCATTCATATAGCTTGCTTCACCCTTGAAGTAACAGCCCAATTCTGAATGATACAGCACTTCTGTTTCACGGCTTTCATGCAGGGCCCTGATGGGATCAAATTCCGAATCCGGCGGGTAGATACTTACTTCGGAATATGGTCTTCCCAGCATATCTTCAAGACTCTTTCCTATCGCCACCTGTCCAATATCATTAACATAAACAACATTCAAATCACTATTGATGATGACGATCATGCCGCGTTCGGTTTCAATCAGGCTGTCCGCCATTTCGTCAAAAGAATCCGCCAGGATTCCAACCTCATCCTTTACCGGCGTGTGGAACCGGAAGTGACGGTTCCCGGCGCGGAAACGCGAAATGCCTTTGACGAGATTCGTGATACTGGCTGAAAAAATCGAAGCCAGCCAGATGGCTATAAACACTACGATGACCACCATCACCGAGGCGAACACTCCCAGCCTCCAAATGTTGGAAAACACGCTTGATGTGATCAGCTCATCAGTTTCAACTATAGCTCTATTGAGATTGATATCCGCCTGGGTGATGATTTCTGCCAGCACCTTTTCAGTGTCACGGGCCGGACGCTGGAAATCCTCAAGCCCCGCTCCGATAGTGACAAAACCGAAGCCCCGTTTGGTCTTGCCATAGTTGCCGGTATAATAGGGAATCGCGGCTGCGGTGGTGGGTTTCCAGATGCCGCTCCACAGTATCAGGAAGGAACCGGAACCCCCTTCTTTGGTAAGGTCAAACCAGCCGGTACATTGGGGGGCATTGTTAAGGTAACGCCCGTCAAGGCCGACCAGCCCCGCGGCGGTCAGTTCCGGAGCGGGCCGTTTGCCGCGCGACTGCTCATGGAACACCGGTACGCTTTTGATAAATTCCGTATAGGAAAGCCCCGATGCCTGCCATTCGCTGTAGATACGGGCCTCCAGCCAGGGAACTTCCGGCTCTCCGGTCTGGGGGTTGAAGCCTACAATGGAATGGTGGCGGGGATGCGCGATACTTCGGCACTGATAATCCCAGATAAAGGCGTAGTTCCCATCGTACGCGCTGGGCATTTCCACATAGTGCTCATCCATAGGCGTTATACGATCAACAAACTCCATGATATGATCGTGATCCAGCGCCAGGGTAACATAGCCCCTGATGCGCCCATCACGGACAACCGGCGCGGCCCAGCGGATAATTCCCCTGAAACGTTTGCCCAGGGGATTTTCCATTCCCGCGTATGCTTCTTCTTCCGGCCTGTATTCCAGCCCGCTGGACGCGGTATTTTCCGGCGTATACATACCGATGTAACGCGAGCGGACATAAGCGCCGGTTACATCCGAGACATAGATTTCACCGGGCTTCAGATTCTTCAATTCCTGAAAATACGTTTCAGCCTTTACATAGGTATTCAGCCGGTTCGATACATTTTTCTTTCGGGAATCCATCTGATCAGAATTGGTGATCTTGACGATCTCGTTTCCCGCGAGATCGATGTAGGTCATCTCCACATACAGGGGGCGATCTTCCATCTCCCATATATTCACCGGACGGTTTTGATAGCCGGAAGCATTTTCGCTGTTGGTAGAAAGGGAAAGCGCGCCTCGGTCCGCCGGAATCACGGGAACCCATGATTTACCGTCCCTGGCAAGAATCCATTCCCGCTGTTTTACCAGAGGCCGTGTTTTATGCTGAATGAAGCGCCGGTAAGCCGCTTCATTCGGCTCAATCTCCGCCGCATAGAGAATATCAGCATCCCGTGTATACAGAAAATCCGCTATCTGTTTTGCTATGTCGGTAGTGGTCCGCTCAAGCTGTACAATAGCTGTGTCATTAAGGGCCTTAATGGAATCTTCCACAGCAGAATCGCCCATTCTGATCAGGGCAGTATTGGCTTCAGTTTGCAATCCACCGGCCCTGTTATGCAACTCCTTGCCCAGTTGCTGTAACTGCACCACCGCGATAACGGTAAGAAGCGCTGAGGGAATAGCCATGATCACCACAAAGATGAGGATCAGTCTGTTACGCATATTCATTCCGGCACTGGACGTAAAGCGCCTGAATGGATGCGCAATTCGCTGCCTGTTTTTCATTAGCCTTCTATCCTGAACAATCTCTTGAAGAACCGGACAATCGTATCCCAGACACGCCTGAAGAATCCGGGGTTTTTCAGACGATATATTTTTCTGGTGGCTTCCGCCACTTCTTCCATACTGAAATCACGCCGCTGGACATTTTCCTCAACCTCCATCTCCAGCCGCTCAAGCTCACCCGTACTTTCGGAAATAATCGCATTGATTGTCCGCCAACCCAGATGTTTTGCCGCTTCAAGTCTTCTGCCGCCCGCGATGAGCAGATTCTTCCTGTTTATCACAATGGGGCTGATCTGCCCAAATTGTTTCATGCTCTCCGCAAGGGCTTCTATATCCCCCATATCCTTTCGAATTCTTCTTCTTACAATAATATCATCAATAGGTACTTGCATGATAATAATCCTCTAATCAAGATAGGGGTTGTATGAAGGCATATCCGGTCCATACAGGGATTCGGAGTTGTTATATGCGGGCGGCGTTCCGGGATCAAGAAGAAGCCCGGCATCATCAGCCACTACGCTATTGTCAGGCTCAACACCAGCCCCCGCCGGACTGTTATGCGTTACTGGAGTCTGAGATGTTTCAGTTCCAGCAGGGGCGGCAGCCGAACCAATACCGGGGATCAATGCCGGTATATCTCCCATATCAAAATTGATTTCAGGCACAAGAAAAGGCCCATCATCCAGCAGCGGGCTTACGTTGTTAAATTCCCATGTAATGGGATTGAGCCCCGTGCCGGAATTGGTACGATTTGAATTGGTAGTGGGCTGACGTCCGGTATTATTACGATTAGTCTGATTCCGGTTAGTTTGATTCCGGTTGGTCTGATTTGTCCTGTTCTGATTGTTGTTATTCGACAGTTCAGGGAACAAATCAGGCG
>JAIRUN010000094.1 GCA_031254365.1 Treponema sp.
AATATACTCTAAAAAAAGTGCTTTTTTACATAGTTTTTAGAATATAACATAAATATCTTGACTTTTGATCATTTTCATAGTATCTTTGAAATATGATAGATCGCCCGGAATATTTGAAAAAACTCATCTCATGGAAGGACAAAAAACTGGTTAAAATCATAACCGGCGTTCGCCGTTCCGGTAAATCTACCCTGTTCATGCTGTATCAGGATTATTTACTGGCAAATGGCGTAAAACCGGCGCAGATAATCAATCTGAATATGGAAGACCCTTCAATTCGGGATTTGCTGGTCTGGGATAAATTGTATGACTTCATCAATGCCAAATTATTAAAAAGCAAAAAAAATTATGTATTTATAGACGAAGTACAGAATGTTAAAGATTTTCAACGCGCCGCCGACGGGCTGTTTATCAAAGATAATGTCGATCTGTATCTGACCGGTTCCAATTCACATTTTCATGCCGGAGAATGGGCGACCATGTTGACCGGACGCTATATTGAAATCCATATATTCCCATTGTCATTCAAGGAGTATGTATCCGCTTATCCGTACAATGACACACGCGAAACAATGTTCCAGCGGTATTTGGAAAACAGTTCTTTCCCATACGCTATGGAATTTACCGGCATCCAAAATAAATGGGACACCGCCAGAATCCGCGATTATCTTGGCGGCATTTACAGTACCATAGTGCTTCGGGATGTCATGGAAAACAAGAATTTGAGAGAAACAGGCAGATTGGAATTGATCCTGAAATACATGGTTGATAATATTGGTAACCTGACTTCTATAAAAAAAATAAGCGATGTTATGACAAATGACGGCTTCAAAATATATCCGCAAACGATAGAAAGTTATCTGGAAGCATTAAGAAGCAGTTATATTCTGTACCGCACAGACAGGTATGATATTAAAGGCAAGAAACTGCTGAAATCTCTCTCTAAATATTATGTAGTTGATATGGGCTTTCGCTATTTTCTGCTTGGAGACAGGCAAATTGATACCGGACGTATGCTTGAAAATGTTGTATATCTTGAACTTTTACGCCGTAATCGTAAAGTTTATACCGGAAAAATGGATATGCCTCGGGTCCAAAAAGAAAAAGGAATCTCAAAAGAAATAGATTTTGTAACGGAAAACGACAATGGCACAGAATACTATCAGGTTGCGGAAACCGTACTGGATAAAAAAACAAAAGAACGCGAACTTTCACCGTTAAACGAAATATCAGACCATAACCCAAAATATCTGCTTACAAAAGACGCGGCTCCCTCTGCCTCACACAACGGAATAAAGCAAATAAATGTTTTTGACTGGTTGTTGAGTTAAATGGAGAGCGACTATCTCACCCTATCGCTTTTAACAGCGCCCTTGCGGCTGATTTGTTTCCCTCTGGACCGACGCAGGAAGGGCAGCCGGATTTGCAGGGGCAGCGGTTAAGGGCTTCGCTGATTGCGGAAAAGAGCGCACCGGCGCGAAGGGCAAGGCTTTCCGCCAAACCCGTGCCCCCGGGGTATTTGTCGTAAATATACAGGGCCGGAATGCCAAAATGCGGATCGCGCACCCGCTCGGCAATGCCCAGATCGCGGGGATCGCATAACAGGAACATTGGCGCGATGTTGCGTATCAATGTCCCCGCGCCGGAGAGGGCCGCGCCTGTTTCCTGCTCGTCCATTGCGGCAAGGGCCTTTCCCCCGGCGCTGTCCGGCCCAAAGAGCAGGGCAAGGGCGCGGGTCTGCATTTCCTCTTCCGGCAGATCAATATCGCCGGACCCGATGTTTTCGTGAGAATGAAACCTGATTTTTTTGAACTTGGCAACCTGTGAGCGGACAAGCACGTCGGACAAAACGCCCTCGGACGTACCGTCCGCTGATGTGCCGTCCGCCCCTGCCTTATACACAAACCGCTCATCCTCGGTTAAAACCTTGATGTCCGTTTTCACCAGGCCGTCAGTAAAATAATTAACATCTGCTTCGCGGACATGGGCTTTGCGGTTTTCAATATCAAGAGCTTCCACAAGATACTGGCGGCCACGGTGAATGTACACGGCATTAACAAAGAGCATTTCTTTGGCGCTGGGCCTATCCATCTCGCCAATAACAGCGTTCCTTCCCTTTGTTACGTCTATGATCACCACATTGTCCGCGCCCGCTGAACGGAGGCTGATCCCCTCGGCAGGGAAGGAACGATCCGCCCAATGCCAGCGTCCCCCGCCGGGGGCGTTGCAGTTTCCGTCTTTGCCGGAAACTGCACTACCGGTATGGCGCACAATGCCCGCCTCTTCCAGAAATTCCAGCGCATCACGGGCATTGGAGCCAAAAACTTCTTCGCTTTCTTCATCAATAAACGGTAATTCAAAACAGGCGCATTTAACATGATCGGTGAGGATGTAGGGATTGTCAGGATCAATACGGCCTTCTTCGGCGCTTTTGCGGAAGAACCAGTCAGGATCGTTCATAATAAACTGATCAATGGGCGAGGATGTGGCGACAAATACCGAAACCGAAGTCCCCCCTCGCCTGCCCGCCCGGCCCGACTGCTGCCAAAAACTGTTAAAGGAACCGGGGAAGCCAGCCACCACCGAAGCGTCAAGGCCGCCGATGTCAATTCCCAACTCAAGCGCGTTAGTTGATACTCCTCCCTGAATTGAACCATCCCGCAGGCCCCGCTCTATCTCGTGGCGTTCATTGGGTAAAAAGCCGCCCCGGTACGCTTCCACCCGAATCCGGGAATTATCGGTAAAAATATTTGCCAAATCCTCATTCACATACGAAGCGGCCACTTCGGTTTTAATGCGGGAGTGGGCAAACAGTATGGTCTTGATCCCCGCCTTGAGCAGGGCAATCATCCAGCGGCGGCTTTCGGTAACAGCCGATTTGCGTATGCCCTGCACAGTGTCAACCAGCGGCGGGTTGTAGAGAACTATCCGTTTTTCACCCCGTGGCGCGCCGTTTTTATCCACCAGCGTTACCGGCAGGCCAATAAGCGCCTCGGCGAGTTCTTTGGGGTTGGCAATGGTTGCGGAACAGAGGATAAACTGCGGCTGGGCCCCATAAAAAGCCGTAATCCGGCGTAAACGGCGAATTACATTGGCAACATGGCTGCCCAAAACGCCCCGATAGGCATGGGCCTCGTCAATTACGATAAATTTGAGCCGGGAAAAGAACTTAATCCACTTTGGATGGTTGGGAAGAATGCCCGTATGGAGCATATCAGGATTGGAAATAATGATTCTGCCGGTATCACGGGCTGAAACCCGCAAACTTTCCGGCGTATCGCCATCATAGGTGGCAATTTTGAGATTCAGCCCTTCATCGCCGCCGGAAAGCTCATTCAATTCTGATTGTTGGTCTTGAGAAAGGGCTTTTGTGGGGAAAAGATACAAACAGCGGGCGCTTTCATCGTTCAACAGGGCCTGTAAACAGGGTAAATTGTAGCAAAGCGTCTTTCCTGACGCAGTTGGCGTTACCACTACCACGTTTTTGCCCTTTTGCGCCTGCTCCCATACCTCAGCTTGGTGGGTATATAGCTGATCAATGCCACGTTTACGCAAAACTGCGGCAATTCTGTTGTCCAATCCCGCGGGGAAAGGAGCAAAAATACCCGCTTCTGCGGGCAATAGACGATTTACCACAATATTTGAGGCAAATTCAGGACTTTCAAGAATCTGTTCCAGGTTCTCACGGGCGCTCATATACGAATTGTACCCCTATTATCACGAATATGTCCACATTCATTTTTTGTATTTTATTATAAAAATTTCTTAAAAACCTATCGACAAAAAAATAAATCCAACATATACTGATACTAATAATGACTGATGACTGTTGTATGAGTTTCATACACAGACAATGATATTACAAAATCGAAATATTAGGGAGGCATGATATGGCCGAGGTTCTATCCATAGTGTTAGGAGGAGGAAAAGGAACCCGCCTGTTTCCCCTGACCCAGTCACGGTCAAAACCCGCAGTCCCCTTTGGCGGAAAATTCCGCCTGGTTGATATTCCCATTTCCAACTGTATTAACGCTGAATTCAGACAGATTTATATTGTTACCCAGTTTAATTCCGCATCCCTTCATCAGCACATTGGTCAGACTTATCTTTTTGACACATTTACCAAGGGTTTTGTTGAAATACTCGCGGCGGAGCAGACCTTTGAACATACGAGCTGGTACGAGGGAACGGCTGATGCGGTACGCAAGAATTTTCTCCATTTCAGAACTCAAAAGCCCTCGTATTACATTATACTGGCAGGCGATCAACTGTACCGCATGGATTTGAAGGATATGTTACAGCAGCACATTGACTCAGGGGCGGCGATTTCCATTGCCTGTACTGCGGTAGGCCGTGAAGAGGCCAGCGCGCTGGGGATTCTCAAAGCGGACAAAAAAAGCCGTATCACTGAATTTTTGGAAAAACCAGGGCCCACAAAAGACATCTCCGATTTCAAGGCCCCGATTGAAGCCATAGCCGATAAAAACCGCACCGATGATTGCTATCTGGCCTCAATGGGTATTTATGTGTTTAACGCCAAAGCCATGGAGGACTGCCTTGCCAATGAGCTTACCGATTTTGGTAAAGAGGTAATCCCCGCGGCAATCAACACCCTCAAGGTAAACGCCTATGCGTTCGATGGTTTCTGGGAAGACATCGGAACCATCAGGAATTTTTACGAAACCAATCTGGAGCTGACCGATGTTCGTCCGCGTTTTGACTTTTACGATGAGACCCGGCCCATTTATACCCATATGCGTAATCTGCCTCCCTCAAAGATGAATTTCAGCAATATGAACCAGTCAATTGCCGCCGAGGGCTGTATTATTACCAACGCCAATATTACCAGTTCAATTGTCGGTATCCGGACGATTGTAGAAACCGGGTCCAGCCTGAACGGAGTGATATGTATGGGCGCGGACTTTTATGAAACCGATGTCCAGAAACATCAGAACTTCGAAGAGAGAATTCCCAATGTAGGGATTGGCCGCGGAGCCATTATTAAAGGGGCCATCATTGATAAAAATGTCCGCATAGGCGAAGGCTGCCGCATCGGTGTTGATGATATACGGCGAGTCGACGGCAACTACGAATTCTACCATGTCGTGGACGGAATCATCGTCATACCAAAGAATACGATACTGTATCCGGGAACAGTAATTTAGAATCCGGCATTATATGTGTACCGGGTAACCATTTCAAGGAGTTTAAAATGTCAGATAAATTAAGAATTGGAATTATAGGCTGCGGCGGCATCGCCACTGGAAAACATTTACCCAGCCTTGCGGCCTTTAAGAAAGATGTGGAACTCGCGGCCTTTTGCGACATTATCGAAGAAAGAGCCCTGAAGGCCCGTGATGAATACGGAAACGCCGGGGCAAAGGTATACAAGGATTATAAAAAACTGCTGGAAGACAAGAGCCTTGATGTAGTTCATGTTCTTACTCCGAACCGTTCCCATGCGGATATAACTATAGACTCGCTGGAAACAGGAAAGCATGTTATGTGTGAAAAGCCCATGGCGAAAAACGCCGTGGATGCAAGGCGTATGGTGGAGGCCGCGAAAAAAAGCGGTAAGAAACTGACTGTCGGCTATCAGCACCGGCACAAACCCGAAGCGGGCTACCTTAAATCAATTGTTGAACGGGGGGATTTGGGAGAAATCTACTACGCCAAGTCATGGGCTATCCGCCGCCGGGGAACACCGAACTGGGGTGTATTCCTTAACGAATATGAGCAGGGAGGCGGCCCCCTGATTGATATTGGAACCCACTCCCTTGATCTGACGCTTTTTCTGATGAACAACTACAAGCCAAAAATGGTAGTAGGAACCAAGTATAAAAAACTTCTTAACCCGGACTGTGCCAATCCCTGGGGGCCCTGGGATGAAAAACAGCACACTCTGGAAGACGCGGCCTTTGGTTTTATTGTTATGGAAAACGGGGCAACCGTTACTCTGGAGGCCACTTGGTGCATCAATACCAGTGAGCCAATTCAGGAAGGAAGCTGCGCCCTCCACGGAACCAAAGCCGGAGCCCAATGCAAAAACAATCAGGTCAGTATCAACAAAGACGAGTTTGGCCGGCTGGTGAATATCCAGCCTGATCTTAAAGTTGGCGGAGTAGCTTTCTATGACGGCAACAGCGAATCAGCCCCCATCACCGAGGCCCGGCGCTGGATTGAGGCAATAAAAAACAATACCGATCCATTGGTATTGCCTGAACAGGCCTGTGTTGTTTCCGAAATTCTCGAAGCTATTTACACATCTTCAGCAAGCGGACAGCCGGTTATGTTTTAGGTGTTATACGCCAGCGATTCTACGTTTTCACTGTCGTCCAGAATTTTTACTAGCGGCGCTTTCCCTGAAAGTTGAATCATTCCTTTCCGGCTGGACGCGGTAAAAACCGTGCCCTCAGGCCAATCGTGCCTGATGATAAGCTGGGCCAGCGGGTCTTCCAGTTCTTTCTGAATGGTACGGCGCAGGGGTCGGCCTCCGAATTTGGGATCCCAGCCCTTTTCAATAAGTATCTGCCGCGCGCCGGGCAGAACGCGGATATGATACTCCTGTTCCGCAAGGCGGCGGGAAAGTTCGGCAAGCTCGATTTCAAAAATCGCCTCGATCTGTTTCATGTCAAGCGGATGGAATACCACCACATCGTCAACACGGTTGATGAATTCGGGATTGAACAGGCGGCGCAGTTCAGAAAGCGCCTGAGATTCGATCTCGCTCATGTTCATAAGGCCGGAACCTGAACCAAAACCCATCCGCGTGTCGCGGGAAATTTCCCGCACTCCGGCGTTACTCGTCATGATGATCACGGTGTTGCGGAAACTCACCGTATGTCCCAGATTGTCCCGCAGTTCACCTTCTTCCAGAACCTGTAACAGCAGGTTGAATATGTCGCGGTGGGCCTTTTCGATTTCATCAAAGAGGATCACCCGGTAGGGATTGCGGCGAATCTTTTCAGTTAACACGCCGCCTTCCTCATAGCCGACATAACCCGGCGGTGAACCAACAAGCCGGGACGCGTTGTGCTTTTCCATAAAGTCAGACATATCGATCCGCACAAGCGAATCCTCGCCGCCAAAAAGATAGTCCGAAAGCCGCTTTGCCAGCAGGGTTTTGCCCACGCCGGTTGGCCCCAAAAAGATGAAAGAACCCATGGGGCGGCGGGGAGAAGAAACCCCGGCCCGTGAACGGCGTATGGCGGAGGCAATGCGCCGCACCGCGTCATCCTGACCGATGACCGATTTGTGCAGTTCATCTTCGATTAACAGCATACGCCGGGATTCATGTTCCTCAAGGTGCATGATAGGTATGCCCGTTGCTTCGGCAACCACACGGCGTACATCTTCATCGTCAACAGTAACGCGCTCGGTGCTGTAGGCCCGCTCCCATGCGATACGGGTTGTTTCCAGCCGGGCCTTCAATGCCCGCACCTTGTCGCGCACCACAGCGGCGTGTTCATAATCCTGCGCGCTTACCAGTACGCTTTTTTCCTCGGTAAGCAGTTGTATCTCCGCCGCTATGCTTGCGATTTCCGGCGGCTCGTTGTTATTTTCGAGTTTGCGCATCGCGCCGGCTTCATCAAGAATATCAATGGCCTTGTCAGGCATGAAACGCCCGGTAACATAGCGCTGGGCGAGTTTTGCCGCAAGTTCTACCGCAGTATTGGTATACCGTACCCGGTGATGATCTTCGTATTTTTTCTGAATCCCCCGAAGTATTTCCAGGGTATTATTAACATCCGGTTCTTCTACCAGTACGATCTGGAAACGCCGTTCAAGCGCCGCGTCTTTTTCAAAATGCCTGCGGTACTCGGCAAGGGTAGTCGCGCCAATGCACTGGATTTCACCCCGTGAAAGACCGGGCTTGAGCATATTTGACGCGTCAATGGTTCCTTCAGCGCCGCCCGCTCCGATGATCGTATGAATCTCATCAATAAATAGAATCACATTTCCCGACTGGTTGATCTCCCGCATTATTTTTTTCAGCCGTTCCTCAAATTCGCCACGGTATTTGGTTCCCGCAACAATAGCGCCCATGTCAAGCGACAGTATCCGCTTGCCGGACAGGGCTTCGGGCGCTGCTTCGGAAACAAGCATCTGGGCCAGACCCTCAACAATGGCGGTCTTCCCTACCCCCGGCTCGCCGGTCAGGATCGGATTGTTTTTGGTCCTCCTGACCAGAATCCGGATAATGCGGTTGATCTCCTCCCTGCGGCCCACAACAGGGTCGAGTTTTCCCGTACGGGCAAGCGCAGTTAAATCACGGGAAAAATTATCAAGAGTGGGAGTCAATACCGGATAATTAACCGGTCTGATTCGGGGCGGGCGTTCTCCCTCAGCCACGCGCTCATGTACTTTTACCGGACGCTCGCGGTGAATAAAAAACGGCTGGCAACTGCCGGCTGAAACATATTCCCCATGCGAGCGCGAAGGCCGGTCAAACGTGGTTTGTACCACCACCCGCAGCATATCCGCGTCAACGGCCCGCTGATTCAGGTACACCTGTACGCTGGAATCCTGCTCCCGCATGGCGGCAAACAACAAATGCTCTGTGCCGAGAAAATCGCTGCTCAACGCGCGAGCCTCGTCAGCGGCAACTTCAAGCATATTTTTGGTGCGTTTTGAAGGAGGGACATCGCCGTGAATCAGAATCCCCGGTATCCTGGGGATGGCGCTTTCCAGAGTATGCCGGAATTCCGGCAAATCTATCCGCAGAAACATCAGGGCTTTACAGGCGGTTCCCGCCCCATCCCTGAGCATAGCGATTATTATATGTTCCGGCAGCAATTGATCCGAATTAAAACGCCGCGCCTCTTCCTGTGCTCCGGTCGAAAGAATCCGCTGTACCCGCTGAGTTAAACCACCCTTAAACATCAAAAACCTCTTGCAAGAGCCTCTATAACTTTAATTTTAGTTGATTACCTGATTTTTTTCAATGATTTTTCGAAAAAAATCCATGTGGAGGCGGTTTACCTGAACTGTTCCACAGTGCAGCCTGAATCCCGCAACTGCTGCAGAAGGCCGTCCGGCCCGTGCATGTGCAAAAGACCGGTGATGACAAAATGAACCTGCCCCGAAGCCAGGAATCCCTCAATTTGAGGCATCCATGCGGCGTGCCTGTCAGTCAGCAGGGCTTTGTATATATCAGGCCATTCTTCCTTCATTTCCGCTAACTCCATTTCCGATCTTGATACATCACCTCTTTTCCAGTCGGTTACAAGCATTGTAATCTCATCTTCGGTACTTCCCATGTCGTACAGAGAATAGCGTACATAATCGTTTTCATATCCGTCACCCATTGAAAGAAACGCGTCTATTTGGGATTGCGCTGTTTCAAGATAATAAACTGGTTTATTTTTATTTTTAGCCATTTGCAGATAATGCGCATCAACACCTTCCTCCACAAACCCGAATTCCTGAATTTGTAACATTGATATCATGGTAACAACCATTGAAGGTTTAAATTTGGAAACAGCATCTATCGGCAATCCGTATTTGGCACATTCCGCGCTAAGCAAATCGTAGACATCTGAATCAAGAATCGATTGCAGGGTTTTACCGTCCGGCAGGACCATTTGACTTACCAGATGCAGCGCGAATTCTTCGCTTGCCAGTTGCTCAACATCCGCTTCCAGAACCAGCGCTGCTGATCGCGAAAAAGCGCGATCAAATTCTTTTGGCATCGGGAAATCTTC
>JAIRUN010000165.1 GCA_031254365.1 Treponema sp.
CCCTCAAGCGGAGTATGCCACATTAGGCAAAAAACTAAATGCTGTTGCTCCGGTCGCAGAATAGCTCCGGCAGGCGGTATACATCCTCCACGCCGTCAACGAGGATGCCGCCCATGCCAAGTTGCAGGGGCAGGGCGATGTCGATGTCGTAACGATCCCCTACAGATACGCAGGATTCCGCGGCAGCGCCGCAGAGCATTGCCGCCCGCATAAACGGTTCCTCATGGGGCTTGGAATAGCCGCAGGTGTCAAGACCCACCAGCGCGTGAAACAGATCATCTACGCCCAGAACGGCAAGGGTTCTTTTCGCAATGGACACGGGGTTGTTGGTAACCAGCGCCAAAACGTGGCGGCCGGCAAGTTCTTCCAGCGCGGCGCGGAGCAGCTTGTCTTTTGAAAGGTACTGTTCGGGCTGATAGAGTTCTTCCCGCCATGTGGCGCTTTGTGAGATTGAAACGCCAAAGGCCGCGAATGTATTCGCCAAACTGATCTGCTGCCCCTGATGTCCGGCTGCCCAGTTTTTCCGCCAGCAGATGATTTCTTTATTCATTGAGTCAAACGACACTCCCCGCATACGGGCAAGCCGTTCAATGGGAAGATCGATCTGGCTTTGTGCGTACTGCGGATGAGTATAAAGCGTAGAGTCCATGTCAAACAGAATCGCGCCGCACTGTTCCGGAAGCCGGAAGATTTTCATTCGTTGTTTTGCTGGAAGGGCAGCTCGTGCTGCGGTTCGGGCTTTCTGGTCTCTGACAGAAGCCGGTTGATAATTTCACGGCTGTCCAAAAGGCTTGAGAGGGAAAGGCTCTGGTGCAGTCGGGAGATGGCCTGGGCAAAAAGACCTGAAATATTTACGCTGATGTACCACTCACGCTTGCGCACTTCTTCCTGATAAATCGCATTGGTTCCGATGATACGGTAGAACAGTCCTTCTTTATAGGCTTCATCAAGATATGAAACTGCATTGCCAGAGAAAAGCGGAAGGCTGATGGAACAAATGATTCTGCGGGCTCCGTGTTCCTTGAGTACCTTCATTCCCTCTATTAAAGTAGCGCCGGTTCCCAGCATATCGTCCGCCATGAAAACCGTTTTGTCCCTTACAACACCCAGGAGCCGTATCTGGGAAATATTATGTTCCGAAGCGTCCGCGCTGGCGCGGGAATAATCGCGTTCCTTGTAGAGCAGGGCCAGTGGTTTTTTGAGAGCCGAGGCAAAGAATTTGTTCCGGTCCACCGCACCGGTGTCAGGAGAAACAACTACAAAATCATCGTTCAGGATACCGTCCAGACGGGAAAGGGTTTTGATGATCTGATAACTGGCGTGAAGGTTTTCCAGCCGCATCCGGTTAAAAGAATTCATAATATCACGGGAATGAATGTCCAGCGTAATGATGTGGTCAGCGCCCAAGTCCTCAAAAATTCTTCCAACACGGCTTGCGGTAAGTCCCTCCCTTCCCTTTGCCTTGTGCTGGCGGGCATAGGGATAGTTGGGAATGACCAGTGTTACCCGTTTTGCCCCGGCCTGCTGCGCCGCGTCAACGGTAACAAAAACTGTCATCAGGTGATCGTTTATTGACAGAACCCTTTTGACATCTCCGCCGGAAAAATTTACCGGATAGCGGTTTTCCACATCCTGAAAAATGAACACGTCTTTTCCCCGGATCGACTCCTGAATCTCGGTCTTGACCTCACCGTTGGCAAAAATGGTAAATTTGACCGGCACTTTGAAACGGGGAACCGGAAAATTATCTCCGCCATTTGGGGAATGAGAATAGGGGAATACGATTTCGCTGATAAAATTGATCCGGCGCACCACATCATCAGCGCTCAACTGGTAACGTTTGGCAAGCTCCGCCGCCAACTGTTGATTATTCCGACGGTATAATCTTTTCAGGTGTGTAATCACTTCATCGGCAAAAACCTCACCGCCGGGACAGGCGATAATGGCAAGATCTGCTGGATTGGAGAACTTCATCTGTACCTTTTAATAGCATGAAAAAGCCCTGTTGGTCAACAGTAGAAACCATGAAAGTGTAAGAAATTAATTGTATGCGAAGGGTTCATACTCCATCCGCTCTGCGTTAAATTTGACTCGCAAATTCTTCCGAAAAAACCCGGCAGGGAGCGGCCAGCGGCAGTGGTAAAAATCTGGATGAGTCTGCCTGCGGAGCCTCGTCCGGCCTTTTCCCTACAACCGGGTATGTGTATTGGGTAGTCTCCTCCGGCAGAGAACACCAGACAATTTTTGCCACTGCCGCTGGCCGCTCCCTGCCGGGCATTATCCGGCATATAGCGGGTCAAGTTTAGCCGCTCTGCGGCGAGGTTGGTTGATAGAGGTTTATGGCGGGGGAATTTCCTCCGGTTCAGGCTGCGGCCCTACCATAATACCGATCTTCGGCAGGCCGATGAGGAGGGGAACGCCTATCAGCATGGCCCCCAAAGAGAACACCGCCCGCTCAAGCGGGGCAGCCACGGTAAGGTATACCCATGTTTCACGGGGCAGTTTGTACAGGACCAGCGAAAAGAAATTGCCGATAGTGGCCCCGCCGATCATGCCGCCAAAGGCGCAGAGCCAGAGCGCCGGGAATTTCAGGGCCTTTCTGTTACCGGCCAGCGCTTTACCGGCAAAGAGGCTTCCGGCGATCAGTGTGGCAAAACCCGCGCCATAGACTACCAGCGGAAAGCGGATAACACTTCGCCCGATTTCCTGACTGAACCAGAGAATCGTGCCGATGATGTACACGATTATTCCGCCGTTAATGATAAAATGCCCGCTGCGGTTTATAGAGACCAGCGGCCAGCGGCCCCACGCAATGCAGCCCGCAGTAAAGGCGGTGGTGGTCCCCACGATGAAAGTTCCCATGCCCATCCATGCGGTATGGGGCGCAATCAGGCTGCCGATAAACCCGCCCGCTGCCGAGCAGAGCGCCCCGGCAATGGGGCCGAAAAATATTCCCGACAGGGGAGACAGGGCGGCGCTCAGCGAAAAAACGCTCCCAGTGCCAAGCATGGGAATCGAGGGAAATATATGCCCGGTGGCAACCAGCGCCGCCCAAACCGCAATCAATGCCGGATGTATGATATTGGGTTTCATTAGAACCATATCAGCATAATTTACGCTTCTTGATCAACCGCTATTTGCGCTTCGCAGCTACCAGCATTGCGGCTAGTTCCGCGGCATTGAGCGCGTCTTTTTTCAGGGGCAAATAATTTCGCAGCTCATGGGAAAGCCGCGTAATGGGCGGCGGCAGTATGCGGGCTTCGGTGAGTTCCTGGGGGCGGGAAAAAATATCTTCCGGCTTTCCGTCCATAAAAAGGAGGCCGTCTTTCATCACGATGATCCGCTGGGCGTATTCAGCCGCCAGACTCATATTATGCGTAACAACAATGATCGTATAACCTTTGCCATGAAGTTCTTTTATCAGATCCATGATCCGGCTGATAGAACGGTAATCCTGTCCGGCGCATGGTTCGTCAAGCATAATTATTTTTGAACCCATTGCCAGAACCGATGCGATCACGGCCTTTGCGCGATCCCCTCTGCTCAGGGCCGGGGGAAAGGTATCTTTTTCGTCTGACAGACCAACGGCGGCAAGGGCCGCCTCCGCCCGTTCTTTGATTTCCTGTTTTGACAGGCCTCTGTTTTTCAGGGCAAAGGCCGCCTCATCGTACACAGTCGCGGCAAAAAGCTGACGGTCGGGATTCTGCATCACAAAACCAATTTCAGCGGAAATTGCCGCCACAGACAAATCGCGGGTATTGTGTCCCCGGATAAAAATATCACCCTGCGCTGGCCGCAGAAGGCCGCAAATATTTTTAAGCAGAGTTGTTTTACCCGATCCGTTCTGTCCGATAATCGCCGTAAATTCGTTATCCGCAATACGCAGATTAATATCATCAAGCGCACAGGTTCCGGCAGCCCATGAATAGCGCAGGTGTTCAATTCGTATTGTTTCATTCATTAATTCATTTACCATTAGCGTACCATTCGAGGACTGCGGCTTTTGCCTCATCATGTTGTATGGGAAAAGCGGGAAGACTTTCTCCCTGTTCGGCAAGACAATACGCCAGTTCAGAGACTTGCGGCGGACGTATCCAGTTATCCCGCAGCAATTCCCGGTTACTGAAAACGCGCTGCGGCGTATCACAGGCAGCCAGCGTTCCGTTTTTAAGAACGCAGATTCTATCGGCGAACTGTGCCGCTTCTTCGCTGGCATGAGTTGCCATTATCACGGTAAGGCCGCTGTCCTGCCGGATTTTTTTTATCAGCGAAAGAATGTCCCGTGAACCAGCGGGATCAAGCTGGGCTGTTGGTTCATCGAGTACCAGCGCTTTTGTGGCCATTGCCAGAGCCGCCGCAATCGCAAGCCGCTGTTTCTGGCCGCCTGAAAGCGAGGCCGGGGGAGCGTCCATATATGACAGCAGACCTGTTGTTTCAAGCGCCCACGCAAGCCGCTTCTTGATTTCATCAGGAGGCATGAGGAGGTTTTCAAGACCAAAGGCTATTTCGTCACGGACTCTGGCGGTAAAAAGCTGGGAATCAGGGTCTTCCAGAACCATGCCCACTCTGCCGGCAAGTTCGGCAACAGAAGAATCAGCAGTAACAATACCGTCAACAATTACCGTTCCCCGCAGTGTTCCCTGCTGCGAATGGGGGATAATGCCGTTCAGCAGCTTGCACAGGGTACTTTTTCCCGAACCGTTTTCCCCCATCACGGCGATCAATTCCCCCTGCTCAACGCACAGACTGATATTGTTCAGCGCCCAATTTTTGTTTTGCGAGTAAGAAAAGGAAACATTTTCCAGTGAAATTAATGGCTGCGGCATTTGATCTGCTATTATATCAAGTCCTCTGCAATATATTAAGAGAATATACAGGACGCTATCTCCGCGACCAGAAGCGCCTCGGCTGCCAGACAGCAGCCCTCCCCCTGGTGGAGCGA